>VXNE01000568.1:0-2099 GCA_009840715.1 Gammaproteobacteria bacterium | reverse complement strand
AGAACGCCTCCGACCCCGAGTTCGCGGCGCGCCTGCGCCGGCGCCACCTGGCCGCCGGCACGAGCGTCATGCGGCGCGACAAGGATCCCGTCTACGCGGAGGCGGCCCTGAACCGGAAGGTCCTGGCCATCGCGGAGTTCTCCGTCGGCCGCGGCTTTCTGCTTTACGGACTGACCACCAGCGTGCGCGGGGAGGGCGCGCCGGCCATGCACCTGCACGCCGACCAGTCCCTCGTCCCCGCCCCGTTTCCCGACCACAACATGATGCTCGTCGCCTGCTGGGCCTGCGACGACTGCACGCGGGAAGGCGGCACCACGCTGGTGATTCCCGGCACGAAGGCGCTACGCCGCCTCCCGCGCGAGGACGAGGCCGGCGACCTGTCGGGCGCCATCCCCATCGAGTGCCCGGCGGGTTCCATCATCGTCTGGGACGGCAGCATCTGGCACGGCAACTGGCCGCGCACGCTCCCGGGCGAACGGGTCGTGTTGCACGCCGTCTACACGCGGCTGCTGATGCGGCCGGGCGAGAGTTATGCGCACGCTGCCGACGAACTCGTTGACACATACGGGACGCGGATGTCGCAGCTCCTCGGCCGCGAGGACTACCTGGACGAGAAGGATTTCGACTGGGTGAACGACCCACGGAACGTGCAGACCAAGATCAACGTGAGGCTGTGACGCGGGTTCAGACGCCTCGTACCAGTCCGCCATCGACGAGCAGACAGGTTCCGCTCACGTACGAGGCCAGCTCCGAAGTCAGGAAGTAAACCGCCTTGGCGACTTCCTCGGGCTTTCCAAAGCGTTTCAAGGGAATCGGTTGGCTCAACTCGGCCATGACTTCCTCGGGTGATCGACCTGTTTCCTTCGCCGTTCTGGTCACGCCTGCCTGCACGATGTGGGTATCGATGTAACCGGGCTCCACGGCGTTGAAACGCACGCCCCTGGCGCCATACTCGCGGGTCATCAACTTGACCCACGCCGCGATACCCCCGCGAAGGACCGAAGATGCGGGCACGACATCCAGGGGCTCGAGTGCGGCTATGGACGATATGACGACGACCGAAGCGCCCTCTTGCTGCAGCAGGGAGGGCAGGGCGGTTTCGACGACCGCGAGCATGCTTCGATAGATCGCTTCGTAGCTCTTCTGCCAGTCGGCCAGGGTCAGTTGTGAAATGGGAACGGTAGCCGAGTGAGGCGGGTTGACGATCACGTGATCCAGTCCCTTCCACTCGGCAACGACACCGGAGACAAAGCCCTGCGTGGCGTCCAGATCCATCAGGTCCACCTGGCGGGCGATCACCTGCGAACCGTACTGTTCCTGTATTGCGTCCAACGACTCCCCGGACCGCGCACACAGTGCGACGCGCGCCCCATCGTTGAGATACAGCTCCACGATGGATCGTCCCAGGCCCCGTGTCCCGCCGGTTACCAGTACTCGCTTTTCGCGGAATGACGTTTCCATGACCCGTTGCCTGAAGCCCGACCGCGCCTTGACCGCTGCGCGGCCGGAAAACTAGCATCCCCGGGCGCGCAGGGGGAGCCCGTCATGGCGATTCCGATCATCGATTCGGACACCCACGTCACCGAACCCGCGGACCTGTGGACCAGCCGGATCGCGTCGAAGTGGGGCGAGCGCGTTCCGCACGTGAAGTGGGACCCCGAGAGCCGGACGGAAGCCTGGTTCATGGGCGACGAGAATCTCGGCCCGGCGGCAGCGAGCGCCAGCTACGGCTGGAAGGACCAGTGGCCGTCGGTACCGCCGACCCTGGCGGACGCGCACCCGGCGTCCTACGACGCGGCGCAGCGCCTGAAGGTCATGGACGCCAGTGGCATCTACGCCGAGGTCCTCTACCCGAACGTCGGGGGGTTTGCTTCGACGGTCTTCCGCAGGCTGAAGGAACCCGAGCTGGAGCTTGCATGCGTGCGGGCCTACAACGACTTCCTGATCGACTGGATCCGGCCCGCCCCCGAACGCTTCGTACCGGTCGCGGCTTTGCCTTTCTGGGACGTGCCGGCCTCGGTCAGGGAGATCGAGCGCGCCGCGTCGATCGGCCACCGGGCGGTGCTCTTCAGCGGCGCGCCGCACGAGCACGGCATGCC
>VXNE01000576.1 GCA_009840715.1 Gammaproteobacteria bacterium | reverse complement strand
GGCGTCAAGCCGGCCGATTTCGGAAACGTGTCCCGTTTCGGCGATCGCACAGACCGTGCAGGCCTCCTCTTCGGATCCATCGAGGTGGACGTGCGTGTCGACGACCGTTTGCGCGACGCACAACACGAATGCGCCAGGCAAGACCCATCGCCGAAGCAGGCGGCGAGGTCCGGCTGGCGCGTTCGTCATGGCTTTCGCGTTGCCCGATTGCGGGCAGCTCCCGCTGCTGCGATGGAACACGGTCGCGGAACTCAAGCGCAAGGTGTCCTTGCGTTCTCCAGTCACGTTATAACATATCCTTTTCGGAGGGGCGAAGCGCCACGCGGCAGCCGCGTCCAATCCCCGGGCCGACGTTGGTCCGTCACGCCCAAACCCATCTCATCATGGAATGGTCTCGACGATTCCATGCCATCAAGGGCCTAATAGACTAGATAACTGGTCTATTGAGGACGAACGATGCCCACCGTGGGATCGTACGAAGCGAAGACCCGCCTCCCCCAACTGCTACGTCAACGAGTGGCGCGGGCGCATCGAATCCGAGGACGCGAACGCGTTTCTCGATGACCTCGGGCGCCTGCCGATCCGCATCGAGTGGGAGCCTTCAGCCGGGGAGCGCGAGGGGCCTGCCCCTCGTATGGAACAAACGCCGACGGGAGCGCAGCGACCGGCGGCGGTTGTTGCGTACGGGGTCGGTGTGGCTGGGCCGGAGGCGGCCGGTGCCGAGCGGCAGCGAGGCACGGGGCCGGCTATGGGGCGCTCGCAAGAGACAGCCCGGCAGCAGCCGCGTGATGGCGCTGGCCCGCGGGCACCGCCTGACGGCGTACGACGCTTCATACCTCGACCTGGCGCTCCGTACGGACGGAGGACCGCTCGCCACGCTGGATCGGACATTGGCGCGGGCTGCGACCGCCGAGGGCGTGCCGCTTCTCGCATAGCGCCCCGCGGCGGCCGACGCGCTTCAGATCCGAACCGGCCCGCCTGCCTGGTCGGTCAATCCCTCGACGTCGAACGTCATCATGACCAGGTCCCGCGACCTGCCGCCACGGTCCACCACGAAGTCCGCCAAGAGCGCTTCCGGCACGAACCCGAGCCGGCGAAACGCCGCCTGTGCCCCGTGCTGGTCCGTGGTCATCTGCGCGACGAGCTTCTGGAGGGCGAAGGTCCTCGCCATGTCGAAGACGTGCGAAACCAGCAGTCGGCCCAGCCCTTGCGTGCGCACCGCCGGCGCCACGTTGACACGAAGCTCGCCGACGTGGCGCATCCACGGCGCGGGGTTGCGATGCACGGCGGCGTAGCCCAGGAAGACGTCGTCCCGGTACGCGGCAAGCGCGGCCATGCGGCCGTCGCGGATGTTGCCCACCCACGCGTCCACCACGTCGGGCTCGGTCAGGTCGACCCGCAGGAACAACAGATCCTCCTCGGGTAGCGCCTGCGCGAAACCGAGAATCGCGTCCCGATCGTCTGAAGACATCACCCGCAGCTCGACCGACGAGCCGTCGGCGAGCTGAAACGCCCGCGGGTACTGGTCGGCCAGACCGCTCGTATCAAACCCGTTGTCCGTTGCCCTTGCCAATGAACTGCCTCCCTAATCCTTACTCTGTGGTTTGCACGGCATCCTGGCGCGCTTCCTCCAGCAGTTCTTCGAACGTGCTGTCCACGCCTTCGACGATCAGCTCCAGGTCCGGGAGCAGCCGGGGCTCGCATATGAACCCGAAGAACAACTCCTTGTTGTAACTCAGGATCGTGATGCTGAATCCGACGTTGCCCGTCAGCACGAGGAGCCCGATCGTGTCGAGCACCTTGTGCCCGGCGAGGTACTGGGGCACCTGGACGCCGGGCACGTTCGTACAGACGAAGTTGATCCCGGGGTTCGGTGGGCGCCAGCCGGTGTTGACGGCGACTGGCGCGGGCATCCGGGCGGCGAGCGCGGTGGGATCGAAGGGCGTGCCGACAAGCTGCGTGGGCGCCATCGCCAAGGGCCACACCCGCCCCGCCGTCTCCGATGCAAGCGTCATCGCCTGCGCCTCCTCGCGCTGCTTGATGCGCTCCATCTCGGCACGCACGACCGCGAGACGCCCACGGCTCGGCATGGGCCAGGCCGGCAGCATCGGAAACACGGCCGAGACCTGGTTCCCCAGCGTCCCGCCCTGATCTTCCGTGCGGACGTTCACTGGGCACATGATCCGCATGTACTGTTTCTCGACTCGTTCGTCGTGCGCGCGCAGGTAACGGGCAACCGCTTCCGACACGAGGGTGAGCGCCACGTCGTTGATCGTTCCGCCGAGGGCGCGTCGGATCTCCCGGATCTCGCCAAACGGCTTCTTCAGGTAGCGCACGCGTCGCCGCGGGCCCACCGCGCCCGCATTGAACGGCGCGGTGATCGCCGGGCGCATCAGGAAGTTCCCGAAGACCTCCGCGGCACGGCCCACGAGTTCAAGCTGCTTGCCGTCGTTCGGCAACAGGCTGCGCGAACTCTCGTCGCGGAGTTTCGCGAGATTCTCCTGCAAGGCCTCGCCGAACAGGTCCATGCCCGTCTGCGTCCCGGCAGGTCGCCACGGGGCGTCCGGCGGCTCGATCTCCCGGGGGGTCGGCTGGAAGTCGTAGATCACCGTGGTGAGTTCCACGCCGGAGGCGCCGTCGATCATGGCATGGTGGGTCATCTGCAGGATCAGCGTGCGGTCGGGGATCCCCGTGATGACATACACGAGCCACAGGGGACGACTGCGGTCCAGCATCGGTTCGTTGAGCTTCGTCGCGGCGTCGATGCCGTCCTGCAGGGTCGCGTCCGGCGGCAACGCGTGGTGCCGAACGTGGTGGCCAAGGTCGAAGTCGGGATCGTCCACCCACTTCGGATGACCCAGGTTGAGCGGGACGTGGGCGATCTTGCGACGATAGCTCGGAATCAGATGGATGCGCTCCGCGAAATGCTCGTGCACGCGGGCGCGGCTCAACTCCCCTTCCAGGACATAGATCGAAGAGATGTGCATGGGACCGCTGACGGATTCCGTGTACAGGAACATGGCATCCATGGGGCTGAGTCTCATCGTTGCGTTTCCCTTTCGGCACCTTGTCGGCGGCATACGGCGGTGGTTGCGCAGTTCCATGTTTCCGAGGCGGTCTCTCCGGGACGCCCTCGTGCCACGGACCCGTTCATGCTGACTGCGCCAGCTGGTACTCCCGCACCAGCACGTCCGCCGGCACGTTCCATTCCACGGACAGCGCCCGGATCATCGGCAACGTGAGCGCCCGGCGCCGATGCAGGACTTCGGACGCGCGAGGCTGCGAGCCGAGCAGCACGGCGAGGTCCCTTTGCCTGTACCCGCGCGCCTCCATGACGTGCTCGATCAGCGCAACGGGGTCGGGTGCCAGGATGGGCCAGCGCTCCGCCTCGTAGGCCTCGATCAGCACTGAGAGCACGTCGAGCCTGTCTCCCTCCGGCGTGTCCGCCGGCGCGCCCATGAGGGCGTCCACTTCCGCCAACGAGGCATCGTACTCGGCTTCGCTCCTGATGGGCTTCAGCGGTCGGTAGGTGTCCCGGTCAGACATCGGCTGCGTCGATCCTGTCGTACTC
>VXNE01000175.1 GCA_009840715.1 Gammaproteobacteria bacterium | reverse complement strand
CACCTCCCCCGATCGCGGGGCAGGTCGTTGGCGTCCCCGTGCAGCTGATGGATCGACCGGTTCGGTGGTACCGGACGCTACGTCTACACGAGCGACCCTTTGGCGCCCTGCGAATCGCCCTCCATGGCCGCGGGAAGTCCCAACAGTCAGGCCAAGCGGCGCGCCATTCCCCGCAGCACGCGCGGCGCAGGATCGGCGGCGGCTCCCGCGTGGCTGCTAAGCATTCCGGTCCAGGCAGAGCGGCTGCCCCTCGAGCCCGGACAGCGCCTGGTTCTCGTGCTCCTCGAACGGGATCGGAAAGTTCACGTCCGTGCCGTACGTGCCGCCCTTGGCGAAGGTACCGGTCGGGAAGACCATCGACTGGTCGTAACCGTACTGCCGCACGAGACGCCGCAGGTCGCCGAGCCGTTGCCCGGTTCCGAAGAGCCACCGTGCCCGCTCCTCGAAGAGCATCCTGACCCGGCCGTCGCGGTCGCCGGGATCCGCGACTTCGGGCAGCCCCGCGCCGGCCCGAAGCCCGTTCAGCCTTGCGAGCCAAGCCTCGCCGGCGCTCAGTTCGGCCTCCGCCATGATGAGCTGCGCCTCCACTCCGCTCCCGAGAACGACATCGGACTCCTCGGAGTCGTATTTGAGCTGATGGTAGAGAGTGGTTTCCTCGTCGAAACCCAGGACGCCGCTGTCCTCCCACGGCACGCGCAGGTCGGTTTCCGAGCGGAACGCGATGCCGTTCTCGCCCTCCATGTCTGAGAGCGACCACCGGCGCTGGCGCTGGTTGAGTTCGAAGACGGAGTTGCGCTGTCCCGAGGTGCCGCCTTCCTTGCTGCGCACGTAGTACGCCCATTCGGACGGCACCAGGGCAGCCGCGCTGGCCGCACCGGCGTAGTCTCCCTGGTGGAGCCGGGTGCGGGCGAGACCGATCGCCGCGAGGTGTCTCTGGTTCGCATCGTCTCCCGCCGCGGTTGCCGCTGCGTCGAAGCTGGCCGCCGCCGCTGCTAGGATCTCCGAGGTGGTCTGCCTCTCGCCGAAGACGATCTCGCCGTCGTTGGGCGTTTCGCTGAACGGAACGCCCGAGCAGTAGTCCTGCGCGAAGAAGAGATTCGCATAGCCGTTCAGGCTCCACATCTCTGCGATGCGGGGATCGTTCGGAAGAAATTCGGCCAGGCGCTCCGCGGCGTTCCTGGTGCCCACGCGAGCCCGGTGCAGGTCGCGGTACTCTCCCAGAAGCGTCACGTTACGGACATCCATCTCGCGCCGGTCCACTTCGTTGCGGGTCGGAAAGGTGCCGGAGAGGTGAAACTCGTCGGCAAGCATCCCGGAGTAGACCACCTGGCCCCCGCCCCCGCTGGAGTATGCCTCGGCGAAGAGGCCGATGGCGCCGGCCCAGTAGAGCTCGGCACCCTTCGCGCCGGCGACGTCCGCGGGCGTCACGATGTCGGGGTCCACCACGCTGAGGAGCTCGTTCGTGTCGCACGCGCTGAGACCCCACGCCGCTCCCGGGATCAACAGCGCCGTCCGGACCATTTTCTCAAAATGCTTCATGGGTCGGTCTGCTCCCTAGAATGTGAGGTTGAGGCGGACGGTGTAGTAGCGGACCGGCGGCTGGGTCAGGAACTCCTCGATCCCGAAGTTGTCGCCGGATCCGGCCGAGTTGATCTCGGGATCCATCCCGGTGTAGTCGGTCCATGTCCCGAGGTTGCGGCCCGAGAGGCTGAGCAAGCCGCGCGTCGCGCCGATCCGTCCTATGATGGAGACCGGGAGTTCGTACCCCACGCTGACTTCGCGCAGCTTCCAGAAATCTCCCTGCTCCAGGTACCCCCACACCGTCTGGCTCGGGTGGAAGAGCGACGCCACCGCGCGCGCCTGTCCGTCGAGCGGCGTGGCGGGATCGACCAGCGCCCGGCAGCTCCGGAAGCGGCAGCGGAAACGCTCGGTGTCGTTCGACGCGACGTAGTCGCCCCGGTAGTCCAGGAGTCCGTAGACGCTCACGTCCTCCAGGATCCGGAAGTTCCAGCTGAGCGTCAGCTGTTTCTCCGGCTGTCCCGGACCGACGAACTCGATCGTGTCGCCGACCATGACTTCGCCGGCCGTGATGATGCCGTTGCCGTCCCCGTCGTCCCAGCCGAGGATCGGGCGGTCCCACTGCCCCCCGAGCGGAAAGCCGGGCACGAATCGCGTCTGGGACCCGATCGGCTCCGTGCCTTCACCCAGGGAAAGCAGCTCGTTGCGGTTGATCGAGCCGGAGAGGGTCATGGTCCAGCCGAAGCCGTCGAGATCCACGAGCTCCGCCGAGAGTCCTGCCTCGTAGCCCGTGTTCTCTACCTCGCCGATATTGATCCAGCGGGACTGGCTCGCTCCCAGTGAAGGCGCCAGCGGGGCGTCGACCAGAGCCCCGTCGGTCTGCTTGTCGTAGTAGGTGAACTCGAGTCCGGCGCGGCCGCCGGCGAACTCGGCGTCGAATCCCACCTCGATCTCGGTGGACTTCTCCGGCTCGAGCAGGCTGTTCCCGATGCTCCCGATCGAAACGCCGGATCCCGTCTCGTCGTCCGGAGTGGTGATCGCATTCGCCGACAGCGTGCGGATCGCGTCGCCCGAACCCGGCTGCAGCCCGGACTTGCCCCACGCGGCTCGGAAGCGCAGCTGGTCCAGCATGGGAATCTCGGGGAAGAACGCCTCCTCCGAGGCGATCCACGACAGACCCGCCTTGGGGTAGTGGATGAGGTCGAAGTCCTGGCCGAAGGTGCTGTTATCGTCGGCCCGGACGGCACCGGTCAGGAAGAGACGGTCGTTCAGCCCGAACTGTTGGTTGAGGAAGAGGCCGGCGGTCTTCTCGAAGACGTGGAACTCGCTCGAGAACGTCTCTGCGGCCAGGCCGATCGACGAACCGCCGTTCACGATGTCGGTCCCCCAAGCGAACGTCCCCGTGTACTGGTTCTCGAAGTACTGCATCCCTACGGTGGACCGGGAAGTGATCGATGGCGTCAGATCGAAGGACGCGGTGCTGCTTGCGTCCAGGGTGTACTGCCACTGGTTCCGGTAGTCGGTGTCCTTGCGTCCGAGGTTGTCCTCGCCCGGCACCCCGATGTCGCGCGCGAAGAAGGAAATATCGCCCCGGTTGTAGAAGTCCACGCCCGCGGTGCCGCGGACCGAGAGCCAGGTCAGGGGCAACCAGGTCAGCGTGCCGCCGCCCGTCATCCGGTTCGTATCCTGGTAGAAGGTGCGGCCGAAGACCTGTGCCGGGCGCTGGAAGCCCCAGCCCCGCTCGGGGTTCGAGCCCCCGAGGTAGGCGCTGGGCAGGAAGCCGAACGAAGTGTTGTCGTTGGCCATGTACGCGAAGTGACTGTCCAGGTACGACATCCGGAGCGCCAGGCTGACGCGGTCGGCGATTTGGCTGTTCAGGTTGATCCTCAGATTCCGGCGCAGCAGCTGATTGGGGCGCTCCACCTCGCTGGTGATCGGAATGCCGCGCGCCTCCAGGTCCTCGCGGTCGGGCTGCGGGAGGGAGTACGGTCCCACCTCGCTCTCCACTTCGCCCGCGATGTAGTAGTTGATGCGCTCGGATCCGCCCGTCACCGACAGGCC
>VXNE01000202.1 GCA_009840715.1 Gammaproteobacteria bacterium | reverse complement strand
GACGACGCGGCCTGGAACCATCCGCGCAACTCCTACACGCGCAGCAAGGTGGACACGGAGCGGTTCATCAACGCCGCGGCGGACGCAAGCGAAGGGCGCTGGGACGCCATCACCATGAACCCGGCGATGATCTGCGGGCCGGTCCTCTTCCGGGCCCAGGTCGGCCAGTGGATCGAGCAGATCGGGCGGCTGGCCGGGGGCATGGAACCCAACTGGCCGTCCAGGTATGACACGTACTACGACATCATCGACGTCCGGGACCTCGTCAAGGCGCAGCGCCTCGCCGCGGAGTCGACTGTGGACCACCGCGCGGGTCATGGCGGTCCGCGCTACATCATGCACGGCAGCGGCGGCCGTTCCGCCGTGCGCCTCGGGACCGAGGTGCTCGACGTCATCCAGACCCACTTCCCGCGCTTCGAATTGGGCGCTCCCGCGACGGTGACCGGCAGCGGCGAGCCGGTACGGGTGGAGACCAGCGGGGTCAACGACTGCAAGAAGGCCAAGGCGGTCCTCGGCGCCACGATCCGGTCCGTCGAGGAGACGATCCGGGACGTGGTGGAGACGTCCGTCGAACTCGGGATCGTCGAGCCGCGGCTGCGGGCGGGCGCCTGACGGTTCCACTCGCGTACACTTGCCGGTTTCGCCAGGGGACGACTTCATGAAACTGGGATTGGGCATCGGTCCGTTCGGACCGCCGGGCGGCGCCCGGCTCGTCGAACTCGCGCAGGAGGCCGAGGCGCTCGGCTATGACACCATCTGGGCGCCGGAGATCTACGGGGCGGACTGCTTCACGCCGCTGACCTGGATCGGGGCGCACACCGAGCGCATCAATCTCGGCACGTCCATCATGCAGATCTCGGCCCGTACGCCGGCGAGCGCTGCGATGCACGCGGTCGCGCTCGACTACCTGTCGAACGGCCGGTTGATCCTCGGCATCGGCGTCTCGGGTCCGCAGGTGGTGGAGGGGTGGTACGGGCAGCCGTACCCCAAACCCCTGGCGCGCACGCGCGAATGGGTGTCCATCTTCCGGAAGGTCGTGTCACGGGACGGACCGGTGGCATTCGACGGCAACCACTACCAGTTGCCGCTCGAGGGCGGAACGGGTCTCGGCAAGCCGCTGAAGCTGATCCTGCACCCGGTTCGGGAGCACATCCCGGTGTACCTTGGCGCCGAGGGTCCGAAGAACGTGGCCATGGGCGCGGAGATCTGCGACGGCTGGATCCCGATGTTCCTGTCGCCGTACCGGATGCGGGAGCAGTACAAGGACGCCCTGGCGATCCGCAACAGCGCGTTCGAGATCGCGGCGAGCACGACGGTGATCGTCACCGACGACGTGCAGGCCGCCATCAACCAGGTCAAGCAGAACGTCGGCTTCTACGTGGGCGGCATGGGCGCCAAGACCTTCAACGTCCACAAGGATCACGTGACGCGCATGGGCTTCGGAGAGGCGGCCGACCGCATCCAGGAACTGTTTCTCTCCGGGCGCCGGGACGAGGCTATCGCCGCCGTGCCGGACGAGCTCTGCGACGAGATCTCCCTGCTCGGTCCCCGCGAACGCATACGCGAGCGCCTGCAGGCCTGGCATGACAGCCCCGTCACCATGTTGATGGTCGGTTCGGGAGACCGCGATACGCTACGCCTGATGGCCGAAGAAGTACTGTAGGAACCGTCGCAATGCTGCAGATGCAATCGACCGTCCGCCCGGACGGTCACATGGAACTCGCCGTCGTGGACGTGCCGCAGCCCGAGCCCGACGCGGACGATGTCGTCATTCGCGTGGAGGCGGCGCCGATCAACCCGTCTGACCTGGGCTTGCTCCTGGCCGGCGCCGACGCATCGGCGGCGCAGGCGCTCGCGGATGGCGGCGTGCGGCTCAAGCTACCGCCTGAAGCGTCGGCCATGCTCGCCGCGCGCCTGAACCGCCCCACCCCCTGCGGCAACGAGGGGGCCGGGGTGGTGGTCGCCGCCGGCGAGAGCGACGCCGCGCAGGCGTTGCTCGGCAAGACCGTGGCCACCTGGCGCGGCGCGATGTACTCCCAGTTCAAGCGCAGCCGGGCGAGCGAGTGCCTGGTGCTGCACGAGGGCACCACGCCGGCGGAGGCCGCGTCCTGCTTCGTGAACCCGCTCACGGTGCTCGGCATGGTGGGCACGATGCGGCTCGAGGGCCACACCGCCCTCGTGCACACCGCGGCGGCGTCGAACCTGGGCCAGATGCTGCAGAAGGTCTGCACCGCCGAGGACATCGGCCTGGTCAACATCGTCCGCCGCGAGGAGCACGTGGCGCTGCTGCGCGGCATCGGCGCGCGACACGTCGTGAACTCGAGCCTCGACTCCTTCGAGGCCGACTTGGTCGAGGCGCTCGCGGACACTGGCGCGACGCTGGCCTTCGACGCCACCGGCGGAGGCGGCCTCGGGGGACGCATACTGGCCGGCATGGAAGCGGCGCAATCCCGGCTCGGCGGCGCCGCGACGGCGTACGGCACCGCGGTGCACAAGCAGGTCTACATCTACGGCGGCTTGCAGCGCGGCCCGACGGTGTTCGACCGCGGCTTCGGCCTGGCCTGGGGCATGGGCGGCTGGCTGCTGCCGATCTACCTCCAGCGCGTGGGTCCGGAAGAGTCGGAGCGCATGCGGCAGCGCGTCGCGGACGAGATCAAGACCACGTTCGCGAGCAGCTATGGGAAGACCGTGTCTCTCGAGAAGGCGGTTACCCCGGAGGCCATCGCCGCGTACGGACGGATGTCGACGGGCGAGAAGTACCTGATCGAGCCGCAACGGTAGGGGACACCCTTGTGGTGTCCCGTGTCGGAATCCCGCACGAGACCGCCACGGGCGGGGACAAGCCCCGCCCCTACACCAGGCGATCCGTCGCCGTCGTACCCCCGTAGCGCCGGTCCCCGGTTTCCTGGCGCAGCAACTCGAGTTCCGCCTTGAGCGCCTGGCGGCCGGCTTCCGCGGCGGGGTCCGTCGGGTAGTAGGCCATTTCACTCTCCGGCTCGCCGGCGACGCGCGTACCGATGAGCACGCGCGGCTCCCGGTAGTCGTAGGGCCTGGCCCGGTGCGCGATGGCCCGGTTGTCCCAGAGCAGGGTGTCTCCCGCCCGCCATCGGTGGGTGTACACGCGCTCGGGGTCGGAGACCACGAAATCCACCAGGGACCGGATCAACCGCTTGCTCTCGGCGCGTTCGAGCCCCGGGATGCCGAAGGCGTGCCGCCCGACGAAGAGGTTCGGGACGCCGGTCTCCGGGTGCACCTTGACCAGCGGCCGCAGGTACGCCTCGCCGTGGTAGATGCCGGCGTCCTGCGGCGGGAAGTCCCCGACATCGTTCGCCTGGGAATACTGCGTGGAGTGGTACGCGGCGAGCCCCGCGATACGGTCCTTCGTGGACTGGTCGAGGGCCGCGTAGCCGGCGCGGAGGTCCGCCAGTTCGGTCTCGCCGTCCGCTTCCGGCACGACGACGGCCGACAGCATGGCGCATTTGCTGCTGATGGGCTTGTAGGTCGAATCGGTGTGCCAGGCCTCGTTGCCCACATTCGTGCGCATGCGCTGGGAATCGATGTCGAAGACCTTCCCGAGGC
>VXNE01000692.1:2654-3583 GCA_009840715.1 Gammaproteobacteria bacterium | reverse complement strand
CCGAAACACGCCGGTTCATCCCGCAAAAATTTATCGTCTTGACACGGCCTCGCCCTATCTTCAATAATGGCCTCACTCGATCATTTCATGGAGGAACGCCATTCTTCGGTGATGAAGACACTCCCCGTCGGGGGACGTGCTTCGTTCTTTTTTTCATTCGTGGGGGGCCCGAACACCTTGGAAATCAACATCGGCATCAACGGCGAGAGCCGGACGTTCGACGTGGAGCCCAGAACCCTTCTCGTTCATCTGTTGCGCGATAATGCAGGCCTCACCGGCACGCACGTCGCGTGCGAGACCTCGATTTGCGGCGCATGCACCGTCCTGGTCGACGGAAAGGCGGTGAAAAGCTGCACGGTCTTGGCCGCGCAGGCGCAAGGGTGTGAGGTCACGACCATCGAGGGGCTGGCGGACGGGGATCAACTCCACCCGCTTCAGGAGCAGTTCTGGGAGAAGCATGGACTGCAATGCGGCTTCTGCACGCCGGGCATGATCCTGACGGCGAACCAGCTCATTGCTTCCAACGCCGATCCGACGGACGAGGAAATCAGGCACGGCATCGAAGGCAACATATGCCGCTGCACGGGTTATCAAAACATCGTCGACGCTATTTCCGCGGCGGCGGCTCAGATGAGGGACTAAGAGATGGCGCAAGCACCCAAATTCATCGGCGCGCCCATCAAAAGACGAGACGATCCGCGTCTCATCCAGGGCCTCGCCCACTATGTAGACGATTTCAATCCACCCGGCACCCTGCACATGGCGTGTGCGAGAAGCCCGTACGGCAAAGCCAACATTCGCTCGGTCGACGTCTCCAAGGCGGCTGCGGCGGACGGCGTCGTCGCCGTCTACACGCACGAGGAGACGAAGGGCATCGGCCCCGGTCCCGTGGGCGCCGTCCTGCCCGACGCCCAGGGCCCCGGTCAGCC
>VXNE01000692.1:0-2644 GCA_009840715.1 Gammaproteobacteria bacterium | reverse complement strand
TTCGCGGGCGAACCCGTCGTCGCGGTGATCGCCGAGACGCGCTACGGCGCGCTCGACGCGGCGGCTCTCGTCGAGATCGACTACGAGCCGCTCGACGCCGTGGTCGATTTGGAAGCCGCGATCGAACCCGGCTCGACCAAAGTGCACGACGACTACGAGAGCAACGAGGCGTTCAAATGGGGGCTCGCAGGCGGCGACGTGGAAGCCGGCATGAAAGAAGCCGACGTCATCGTCAAGGAGAAGATGACCAACGTGCGCGTCGCTCCGCTGGCTCTCGAGCCCCGGGGCGTCCTGGCGCACTACCTCCCCGGCGAGGATAAGATGACGCTGTGGACTTCCACGCAGGTGCCCCACAAGGTGCGCACGCTGGTGGCGGGCCAGATCGGCATGCCGGAGAACCGCATGCGCGTCATCGCCCCGGAAGTCGGCGGCGGCTTCGGCAGCAAGCTCAACATCTACCGCGAAGAGGCGCTCGCGGCCTTCGTCACGCGCGAACTCGGCGTGCCGATCAAGTGGGTGGAGAGCCGTTCCGAGAACTTCCTGACCACCATCCACGGGCGCGGACAGGTGGGCGAGATCGAGATGGGCCTGAAGAGAGACGGCACCATCACGGCGTTCCGCTACAACGTGCTGGCCGACTGCGGGGCCTATTACCAGCTGCTCACCCTGGCCATCTTCACGCTGACGGGCCTCATGCTCCCCGGCCCCTACAAAATCGACAACATCGAGATGAACGCCACCGGCGTGTTCACCAACAAGGTGGCGACCGACGCCTACCGCGGCGCGGGCCGCCCCGAGGCGACATATATTCTCGAGCGCATGATGGACATCGCGGCCGTAGAGCTGGGCATGGACCCCGTGGAGATCAGGCGCAAGAATTTCCCGGACAAATCCGAGTTCCCGTTCGGCACCTCCGCCGGACTCAGCTACGACAGCGGAGACTACCACCTGGCGCTCGACCGCGCGCTCGAGGCGGCGGACTACCCCGCCATGCGCGCGCAGCAGGAAGAAGCCAGGAATGACGGCCGGTATCTGGGAATCGGCTTTTCCACCTACGTCGAGATTTGCGGCATGGGCCCCTCCGCCGCGCTGGGCGGCCAGGGCTGGGAGAGCGCGCGCGTTCGCGTGGAGCCCACCGGCAAGGCCACCGTGTTCTCGGGCGCATCGCCCCACGGACAGGGCCAGCAGACGTCGTTCGCCCAGATCGTGGCGGACGGCCTCGGCATCGACGCGAACGACGTGACCGTCGTCCACGGGGACACCGACGTGGTGCCCTACGGCGTGGGCACGTTCGGCAGCCGGGGCACCGTGGTGGGCGGCTCGGCCGTCGTCTACGCGCGCGACAAGGTGCGCGCCAAGATGGCCAAGTTCGCGGCGATGGAATTCGAGGCGGACGCGAACGACATCGATTTCGAGGACGGCAAGGTCTTCGTCAGGGGCGCGCCCGAGAAATCGGCCGGCTTCGCCGATATCGCGATGATGGCCTACAGCGCCATCGCGCTTCCCGAAGACACCGATCCGGGCCTCGAGGAGACGCACTTCTTCGAGCCGAGCAACTTCACCTTCCCCTTCGGGACGCACATCGTCCTCGTCGAGGTGGATCCTGAGACGGGCGATGTGGAGATTCTCCGCTACGTGGCGGTGGACGACGTGGGCAACATGATCAACCCGCTGCTCGTGCACGGGCAGATCCACGGCGGCATCGCCCAGGGGACGGGACAGGCCCTGGAGGAGGAGATGCTCTACGGCGAGGGCGGCCAGCCGCTCAACGCGTCGTTCATGCACTACGCCTTGCCCAAGGCGAACCGCCTGCCGCGTTTCGAGCTTCTGCACACCACCACACCGACGGACGTGAACCCGCTGGGTGCGAAGGGCGTGGGCGAAGCCGGCACCATCGGCTCCACACCCGCCGTGGTGAACGCCGTGATCGACGCGCTTTCGCCATTCGGTATCACGCACATCGACATGCCGCTGCGCCCCGAGAAAGTGTGGCGCGCCATCGCCGAGAAGAGGGCCTAAGAAAATGATTCCAGCTTCTTTCGACTACGTTCGACCACAATCGCTAGAAGACGCTCTCGCCAGGCTCGGAGAGCATGGAGACGACGCGCGCGTCCTCGCCGGAGGACACAGCCTCCTGCCCGTGATGAAGGCGCGGCTCGCCGATCCGGCCGTCCTCGTCGATATCGCCGGCATCGAAGGCCTTTCGGGCATCAGCGAATCGGAGGGTGGTATCCGCATCGGCGCGATGACGACCCACGCCGAAATCGAGGCGTCCGGACTGGTTCAGGAAAAATGCCGCTCCCTCGCCGAGGCGGCGGGCGCCATCGGCGACTTGCAGGTGAGAAACCGCGGCACGCTGGGCGGCTCCCTCGCCCATGCCGACCCCGCCGCCGACTACCCGGCGGCCGTGCTGGCGGCGGAAGCGGAAATCACCGTCGCGGGCGCGGACGGCGAACGCGTCGTCGGCGCCGATGACTTCTTCACTGGCACATTCGAGACGGCCCTGGGCGCGGGCGAGATTCTCACTTCCGTACGTATATCGGCTCCGGCCGCGCGAGGCGGAAGCGCGTATCTCAAGGCGGCGCAGAAGGCCAGCGGTTTTGCGGTGTGCGGCGTGGCGGCCCGACTCGCGCTGGACGCAGAC
>VXNE01000480.1 GCA_009840715.1 Gammaproteobacteria bacterium | reverse complement strand
TTTTTTAACCCACAACTCGCCATTCCTGACTGCCTCTTGGCCCCGGGGCTCGGTACTGGGGATAATCCTATGGGGTGCTTGGGATCAGCCGGGATGAAGCACGACCACAGCGAGTACCAGAAGATCGCCCACATCGTCGCCCGGTGCTTGCCCACCTTCCGGGAGAGCCAGAACCAGAACGGCACGGCCGCGATCTGGCTGAGGAAGTAAGGGGCGAGGTAGAGACCGTACAGCTCTCCGGCGAGCAGCACGTGCTTGACGAAGTAGAAGGAGAGGCTGTTCGTCATCGCCGCGCCGAGCGTCGAGAACAGGAAGATCACGATGAGCATCATGTACGGGCGGTTGCCGCGCACGTACTTCAGGCCTTCCCGGATGGACGCCCGCCGTTTCGCGGTCTCCTGCACCGGGTACTCCGGGACCGCGATCATGGCGTTGGTGACGAACACGAACATCAGCGCGGCCATGCCGAGGGACAGGAAGTAGACGGCGTCGGCCGGTTTCGTGTAGCCGAAGAACAGGATGATCGCGGGCGTGAAGGCGGAGATCAGGGAGCCGCCGACACCGAACCCTTCGCGCCAGCTGAAGATGAGCGTGCGCTCGTTGTACGTGCGCCCGAGTTCCGCCCCCCAGGCGTAGTACGGCAGTTCCTTGATGGTCGAACCGAGGTAGGCGAGCGCGACCATCGCAAGCAGATAGGCGTAGCCCCAGTTGAAGGTAAACCCGAGCAGGGTCACCTCGGAGAACTCCCAGGGCGGCACGAACAGCAGGTAGATGCCGACGATGTAGATCGGTGTCCCGATGAGTACGAACGGCTTGCGCCGTCCCCACCGCGTCCGGAGTCGGTCGGACATGTAGCCGATGATGGGGTCGGTCACCACGTCCGTCAGGCGCGACAGCATGATGATGGTCCCGACCAGGGCCAGTTCGAGGCCGAACCCGTCCGAGTCGGCGTAGAGCGGCGGCAAGTACACCGCCATCGGCAGCCCGACGAGCGCCAGGGGCGCCGACGGGGCCGAGTAGGACATGAGCCGGTACGGCGACAGGGTCGAGGCCCGCCCGGCGGCCCCGGCCGCCGCGGTTGCTTCAGCCACCGGTCAGCTCACGTCGAAGACGCGGGCGAAGTTCTCCGAGTAGAACCGGTCGTGCACGGTGGCATCGAGGCCCGTGAGCGTCCCCTCGAAGCGCCCGATGGGGTCGCGTCCGCCCTCGACGTGCGGGTAGTCGCTGGAGAAGAGATACAGGTCCGGGTTCGACTGCCGTATGAGGGCGCCGACGTCCTCGTAGACGAAGGGCGTGAAGGCGAACTGCTCGGTGAGCTGCTCACTGGGCTTGCGCGTGAACGCGGCGAGCTCCGGTTCGCTCCGCCGCCAGATTTGATGGATCCAGTCGAGCCGATGCAGCATGGCGGGAACGTACCCGGCGCCCAACTCGACCGCGGCGCCCGTGAGGCGGGGGAAGCGCTCGAAGACGCCATCGAGCACCAGGATGCCGACGAACCGCTCCGGCCCGTGGTGCAGGGCCGTCATGTCCTTGCCGCGGATGTTCTCGCCGCCGCCGAGCCAGTCCGTCGGCGCGGCGCGCCCGTTGTTCGTCCAGACGGGATCGATCCGTAGCGCGTCCCCGCCGACGTGCAGCACGAAGGGTACGCGCGCCTCCTGCAGCCGCGCCCAGAACGGGTCGAAGTCGTCGTGGCCGGGTGAGCGACCGCCACAGTCGCGGTGGGGAATCCAGACGGTGGCGAGGCCGAGGCGCAGCAGGTGATCGAGTTCCGCGACGGCGCGCTCCGGGTCGTCCAGGGCCACCGCGCCCACCCCCATCAGGCGCTCGTCACCCCGCGTGAATTCGTCCATGGCGCGGTTGTGCAGCGTGGCGTTGCTGTAGCGGGTGTCCGCGTCGAGGGACCGGTCGAAGACCGGCTGCGTGGAGAAGCTCGCGAAAACGAGTTGCCGCTCGAAGCCGAGCAGGTCGAGGGCCGTGGAGCGCTCTTCGGGGTCGAACGCGCCGAGGGCGTCGAACATCTTCGGCCCGCGCAGGAGATCGTCCCCTTGCGCGATGAGGTCGGCGCGGTGCTGCTCGGTGTGGCTACGGGTCTCGATCAGGCGCGCGACGGTGTCCTCCCAGGCAGATCCAACGTCGAAGGAAAGGTCGGGTACGGCGTCGCGCGCGTCGGGGTCCGCATGCCGCTTCAGATGGTCCGGCAGTTCGACGATGTGACTGTCGGCGTCGTAGTAGGTGCGCCCGCTGGCGTAGGTCATGCGTCCTCCCTCCGAGGGCGGGATCCGGCCTGTCGGCGGCCGGTCTCCCAAGTCGTCTCTCGACTCGGCAAAGGCGGCCCGATGGTGCCGAGTAATCGGCGGGCGTGCAAGCGCGCCGGGCTGGGGAGGTTAGAATCGGGAGGATGCACCGAACGTCATTCCGCAACGTCCGCATCTGGGACGGCGTGGCGCGGGAATACGCCATGGCGGATGTGCTCGCCGTCCAGGCGGGGCGCATCGTCGGGGTGGGCGACAGCGGCGACGGACCGGAACGGGACTACCGCGATCTGGCGGGTCTGACGGTCATCCCCGGCCTGATCGACGCCCACGTCCACATGACCCTCGACCCCGCCCTGCCGACGCCGGATGCCCAGCTCGCCGTGCCGGACGAGACCCTCGTACGGGACATGGACCGCCGGGCCGAAGCCATGGTCCGCGCCGGCATCACCAGCGCCCGCGATCTCGGCGGCGGCAAGTGGCTGGAGGTGGCGCTACGGGACCGCATAGCGGCGGGGCAGGCGGGTCCGCGGCTACTCTGCGCCGGCCAGCCGGTGACCTCCATCGGCGGGCACTGTCACTTCTGGGGCGGCGAGGCGTGCGATGCGCAAGCCGCCGAAGCCGTCATCGAGCGCCAGGCGGAGCATGGGGTCGACCTCATCAAGATCATGGCGACCGGTGGCAACCTCACGAAAAACTCGTCTCCGCGCAAGGCGCAGTACGACGCGGAGACCACCCGCGAAATCGTGGAGCACGCCCGCCGGCGCGGATTCGACGTTGCCGCGCACTGTCACGGCACCGAGGGCATCGCCCACTCGGTGCACGCCGGGGTGGCGACCATCGAGCACTGCTCCTGGCTCGCCGAGGACGGGACTCGCTCGGGCTACGACCCCGGAGTGGCGGCGGCGATCGCGGCCAAGGGCCTCTGGGTGTCTCCGACCATCAACGCGGGCTGGGCCCGCTTCGCGAAGAACCCGAAGTTCGAACGGGCGGTACAAGGGACGTTCGCGCGGATGCGGGAGGCGGGCGTGCGATTGATTGCCTCCACCGACGCAGGCATTCCCAACGTACGCCACGAGGACCTGGCCCGGGCGCTGCCGGTGTTCGCGCACTACGCGGGGCTCACCCCCGTCGAGACCTTGCGGAGCGCGACGTCGGACTGCGCCGTCGCGATCGGGCTCGGTGCGGTTACGGGCCGGATTGCCCCGGGCTACGTGGCGGACCTGTTGTTCGTGGACGGCGATCCCCTCTCGGACCTGTCCGTCCTGGAGTCGCCGGCCTTCGTGGTGGCCGTCCTCCGCCAGTACCAGGGCAGGCAGCGACGCGCTGCC
>VXNE01000274.1:1191-3585 GCA_009840715.1 Gammaproteobacteria bacterium | reverse complement strand
GCGCGTGGTCCGCCTCTCCCGCCGGGCCAAGTACCTCCTGCTCCACCTCGAGACCGGAGCGCTGATCCTCCACCTCGGCATGTCCGGGCGACTGCGTGTGGTCTCCGGCAACGCGCCGCCGGAGAAGCACGATCACGTGGATCTCGTGCTCGGCAACGGCATGGCGCTGCGTCTCACCGATCCCCGGCGCTTCGGGAGTCTCCACTGGCAGCCGGGCGCCTGGGAAGACCACTGGCTGCTCCGGGAGCTCGGTGTCGAGCCCCTGTCGGACGCGTTCGACGGGGGGTACCTGTTCGCGGGGTCCCGCAAGCGGCGGGTCGCCGTCAAGAACTACCTGATGGATGCCCGCGTGGTCGTCGGGGTCGGAAACATCTATGCGAACGAGGCGCTGTTCAAGGCCGGCGTCCGGCCGCGCACCGCGGCGGGGCGGGTGACGCGGGCGCGGTACGACGCCCTGGCGGATGCGGTCCGGGAGACGCTTGCGGCCGCGATCGACCTTGGCGGCACGACGCTGCGCGACTACGTGGGCAGCGACGGCGCGCCCGGGTACTTCAGGAACGAACTGTTCGTCTATGGCCGCGAAGGGAGGCCCTGTCGCGTGTGCGGGACACTCCTCAAGGGCATTCGCCTCGGCCAGCGCGGCACGGTCTACTGTCCGCGCTGCCAGCGTTGAACGGGCCGGGGGAGCAAGGTTCAGCTTTTCCCCGAGCGGTAGTACTCGACCACCGCGGGATGCACGAACTCCGAGATGTCGCCGTCGAGCAGGGCGATCTCGCGTACCAGCGAAGACGAGACGAAGGAGCACGAGAGCGAGGTGGGCAGGAACACGTACTCGATGCCGTGGTCCATGGCGCGGTTCATCTCCGCCATCTGGAACTCGTACTCGAAGTCCGTCACGGTTCGCAGGCCGCGGAGGATGAAGTTCGTGCCCTTGGTGCGGACGTAGTCGACCAGCAGCGTGTTGAAGCCCTCGACCTCCACGCGGTCGCCGAACTCCGCGAGCACGGTCCGGCAGAGTTCGATACGGTCGCTGAGGTAGGTCGCCGGGTCCTTCTGCGCGGAAGTGCCGATGGCGACGGTGACGCCGTCGAACAGCTTCAGCGCACGCTTCACCAGGTCGGTGTGCCCGTTGGTGATGGGGTTGAAGCTGCCGGGATAGACGACCCGCATGGGAGTCCCTCAGACACGATGCCGCCCGATACTAGCAGCGCCCCGGAACCGGGGCCAATCGGGCGACGGCGCCGGCCGGCCGGAGCAGGCGGAAGCGGCATGCCCCGGCCCGGGACTCCCGCAGCGTCTCCCAGCCGGGCAGATCTTCCGTGTCGGCGTCCCTGCCGCCCCGCGTACCGGCGTCCGCCTCCTCGAAGTACACCAGGACGTCACGTCCCCGGAGCAGCCCCAGCGTCTCGGCGCCCAGGCGCGTGTCGAACGGCGGGTCTACGAACACGAGGTCCCAGTGCCACTCCCGTTGCCGCCGAACCCACTGCGGCGCGGACGCCACGTGTACCCGGCAGTTGGCGCCGAGCCGCGTGGCCGCGGCCTTGAGGACGCCGGCGGGGGGCCGGGCGCGTTCGATGAGGGTCGCGGAGGCGGCGCCGCGGGAAAGCGCCTCGAACGAGAGCGCGCCCGTGCCGGCGAAGAGGTCCAGCACGCGACGGTCGACGACATCGCCTCCGAGCCAGGCGAACAGCGTTTCGCGGACGCGGTCCATGGAGGGGCGCAACCCCGGCCGGTCGGCGACGTCGAGCTTCCGTCCCTTCCACTTACCACCGATAATGCGGATGCGTCCGGCGGCGCGGCTGCCGACGGGTCTGTTTCGTTGAGCCACGGGCACCGGTAAGGGTAGTTCCACGGGGTGGGTTGCATGGTCGCCGAGGCTGCGCGGGAAGGGAAGCGGGAAGCGGACGACGGCGGCCGGGGCGGGCGCGGCTTCCTCGGGCGACTCTCCGAGCGTCTCGGCAAGACGCGCGCCCGGCTGGCGGCGGGCATCGGCGACCTCCTGCTCGGGGAACGCGAACTCGACGAAGACATGTTCGAAGCGCTCGAGACCGCGCTCCTGGTCACGGATGCCGGGGTCGAGGCCACCGACCGCATCATGGACGGCCTCAAGAAGCGGGTCTCCCGGCGCGAACTCTCGAATGCCGCGGCGCTGCGCGACGCCCTCCGCCAGGAACTCGAAGAGATGCTCGCCCCGATGGAGCGGCCGTTCGCGGTGCGTCCCGCGCAGCGGCCGTTCGTCGTCCTGATGGTGGGCGTGAACGGCGCCGGCAAGACCACGACGATCGGCAAGCTGGCCCGCCAACTGCGCACGGAGGGCCGCTCGGTCGTGCTCGCGGCCCGCGCCACCTTACGCGCGGCGGCCCTCGCGCCGCGGAGCGCGTGGGGCCCGCGCCA
>VXNE01000274.1:0-1181 GCA_009840715.1 Gammaproteobacteria bacterium | reverse complement strand
GCTCTCGGAGTGGGGCCGGCGCAACGACACCGCGGTGATCGCCCAGGAGCAGGGCGCGGACAGCGCGTCGGTGATCCACGACGCCATGGAGGCGGCCCGGGCCCGGAGCGTCGATGTCGTCCTCGCGGACACCGCCGGACGGTTGCAGGCGAAGCGGAACCTGATGGACGAGTTGCGCAAGATCCGGCGCGTGGTCGCGCGTTTCGACCCGGAGGCGCCCCACGAGGCGATCCTGGTGCTCGATGCCGGGACCGGCCAGAACGCCGTGCGCCAGGTCGTGGAATTCGACGACGCGGTGGCATTGACCGGCCTGATCGTCGCCAAGCTGGACGGTTCGGCGCGCGCCGGGGTCCTGTTCGCGATCGCCGCGGCGCTGCGGGAGCGCGCCACGCCGCTGCCGGTGTACTTCATCGGGGTGGGCGAGGGGGTGGACGACCTGCGCCCCTTCGATGCTCGCGAGTTCATCGAGGCGTTGCTCGCCGAAGAAGGCCATGGGTAGCGTCGCGCTCCGCAACGTCACGAAGCGGTTTGCGAACGGTCACGAAGCGTTGAAGAACGTCACCGTCGAGGTGGACGAGGGGACGATGGCCTTCATCCGGGGGCACTCCGGGGCGGGCAAGACCACGCTCCTGAGGCTCCTGCTCGGGATCGAGGCCCCGACCCGCGGCCAGGTCGTCGTCAACGGCGTGGACATCGGCACGTTGTCCCGCCGGCGGCTGCCGAGGTATCGTCAGCATCTCGGCGCGGTGTTCCAGGATCCACGCCTGCTGATGCAACGCACCGTTTTCGAGAACGTGGCGCTGCCGCTCCGGGTCACGGGCACGAGCGAGCGCGACATCGGGCGACGCGTCCGTCCGGCGCTGGAGCGGGTGGGGCTCCTCGAGAAGGAGGCCTACCTGCCGGTCTTCCTTTCGGCCGGGGAACGGCAGCGGGTCGGCATCGCGCGCGCCGTCGTCAACCGGCCGAAGGTACTGCTCGCCGACGAACCGACGGGCAACCTCGACCCGCACCTCTCGCGCGAGGTCATGCGGCTCTTCCTCGACTTTCACCGGGTGGGCACGACCGTGATCGTCGCGAGTCACGACCACGGGCTCATCGAGTCGCTCGGCATGCGCGTCATCGATCTGGAGCACGGTACGCTGGCGGGCGATGGCCAGTGGCGGGCGGGCAGGGGTGGCTAG
>VXNE01000575.1 GCA_009840715.1 Gammaproteobacteria bacterium | reverse complement strand
CTCCGTCGCCGCCCAGCTGCGGGCGCTGCGCGACCACGCCGAGAAGAACAACTACGTCGTCGTGCGCGAGTACATCGACGAAGCCGAGAGCGGCCGCGTCGCCAGCCGCCCACAGTTCCGCCGCATGCTGGACGAGGCGAGCGCCGACGACGCCCCCTTCGAGGAGATCCTCGTCTGGAAATTCAGCCGCTTCACGCGCAAGCGCGAGCACGCCGTCGCCTTCAAGTCGATGCTGCGGCGGCGCGGCATCCGTGTCACCTCGATCACCGAGGACGCCGACGATTCGCCGACCGGCAAACTGATGGAGGCGATCATCGAGAGCGTCGACGACTTCTACTCGGAGAATCTCGCGCAGGAGGTCATGCGGGGGCTGCGCGAGTCGGCCTCGCGCGGCTTCTGGGTCGCACCGCGCGCCCCCTACGGCTACCGCAAGGTGAAGGTGCAGGACGGCCCCAGGGAGCGCCCGAAGCTCGAGCTGAACCCGCCCGCGGACGGCCTGGTCCGCCGCATCTTCGAGCTGGCCCTGCAGGGCCGCAGCGTCCTCGAGATCAGCAAGACCCTCAACGCCGAGGGCATCCCCAGCCCGGCCGGCAAGCGCTGGAACAAGACGACCATCCACCAGATGCTCACCAACGAGACCTACACGGGAACCCTGCTGTGGGGCGTCACCGCCAAGGACGGGCTGCCGCCCGTGCGCGTCGAGGACGCCTTCCCGGCCATCGTCTCGAAGGACGACTTCCGGCAGGTCGCGTCCCTGCTGCGCGCGAAGGCGCCCGCACAGGTCCACCCACGTCGCGCCGCCAGCCCCTACCTGCTGAGCGGGCTGGTGCGGTGCCGGACGTGCCGCCGCGCGCTCACGGCGGCGGAGGCGAAGAGCGGGAAGTACAGCTACTACGTCTGCCAGTCGCTGCTGAAGCGCGGCAGCGGTAGCTGCAAGACGCCGCGGCTCAACGCGCCTCACTTCGAGCGGCTGATCGTTGAGCAGATCCGCGAGCACATCCTCACCGAGTCCAACATCCGCGACCTCGTGCGGCTCGTCGACGAGGAGATGGACGGCGTGGCCCGCGAGGAGCGGGCGAAGCTGGAGAGCATCGAGGCGGAGCTTGCAGGTGTGCGCGCCAAGATGGATCGGCTGTGGCACGCCGTCGAGACTTCCGACCTCGAGATCAACGACATCCTGCCGCGGCTCAGGCTGCACCAGGAGAGTCAGGAGCGTCTCGAGGCTGCGGCCGAGGACGCGCGCAGGAGCCTGTCGGAGCGCCGCGCGGTCCTCGACAACGTGGAGACCATCACCGCGTTCGCACGGGAGATGAGCGAGTTCCTGCGGACCAGCGAGCTGACCGAGTCGAAGGCATTCATCCGTTCGTTCGTCAAGGAGATCGTGGTAGTGCCTGGGACGGCGACGATCCGCTACACGATCCCGACGCCGCAGGACAGCCCGATCGGCGGACGGGATGCAGCCGAGGTCGAGTTGCCGGAGGCAGTTCGCAGTACAGTCAGTTATGGCTGGGGACCGAGGACTCGAACGCGGGGGCAATAGGCGCTGGGCTTGCTCACTCGCGCCTAGCGCGCCTCGCGAGAGCCACCGTCACCACCACCGGGACGCGCTCGATTTTGTCGTTTCCGAACAGTGATGCCGATGTTCGTCGCCTGGTCCTGACCCGTCGCTTGGCGGCTGGCGTCTCGGGGCGAACGCACTCCGAGATGGCAGCGCATCCAGGGCCGGGCTTGTGAGCTTCCAACATCGGGGATCGTCATCTCGATCAACCCCGCACCCGGCCCGGCTCATCCGCCTGCACCCGCCGCGACGAGTCGTTCGAGATGGGGGGTCTCCTCGTCGAGCGCCGCTCAGCTCGAGTCGGCTACGCCGTGGCCTCCGCGGGCGCCGCGGCGGACCGTTTGAATTCCGGGAGCACGTACTTGCCGAAGAGCTCGATCGACTTCATCACCTGTTCGTGGGGGATGGTCTCCGTCTGCATCATGATCATCATCTGGTCGATGCCAGTGGCCTCGTGCTTCTTCAAGGCCTCGATGCAACTGTCGGGGTCGCCCGCGATCGTTACCGCTCGATCGGCCAGTGTGTCGGCGTCCAGCCGTTCGATCATGGACTGGTGGATCGAGCCTCCGCCTGCGAGGTCGAAGGAATCCTCGAGATGGGGGTTGCGTTCGCCCTTCAAGACCCTGTTGAAGTCAACCTCGAGATGATTGGGCACACCACCCCACTGTTCCAGAAGCTGCTTGTAGATCTCCTGCTTCTGGTCGATGTACGGCTTGCCGGGGCCGAAGAAGGTCCTGATGGACTTCGCAGCCAGCTCACGGGCCTCCTTGTTGTCTTCCATACAGATGCCGAACGTGGCGCTGGCCCATCGGTCGTTCACGAAGTCGCCCACGGGGTCGGCGTCCCGGACCTTTTCCTTGTATGCCCGCACGAAGGGCTCCAGAGTGCTCGGAGTGCTGGAGCCCAACGCCAGGACTCCGATGCCCTTCTCGGCTGCGATGTCGAAGGTTGCCGGCTGCTGGGCGGCGACCCAGATCGGCGGGTGCGGTTTCTGGTAGGGCTTGGGCAGCACCTGCCGCGGCGGCATGCTCCAGTAGCGCCCCTCCCAGGAGAACCAATCGGAATCCCAGATCTTGGGAATCATCGTGAGCGATTCCTCCCACATCCCGCGCGAGTCTCGAGGGTCGACTCCCATACCCGCGAGCTCGTAGGTGGCTGAACGACCGGTTCCGAAGTCCACGCGTCCGTCCGAGAGGTGGTCCAGCATGGCGACCCGCTCCGCAACCCTGGCCGGGTGGTGGTACGGCAGGATCACCACGCCGAGGCCCAGCTTGATCTGCGTGGTGCGCTGGCTCAACGCGGCGTAGATGAGATCCTGGCACGGGGACGCGGAGAACCCCGTCAGGAAGTGGTGCTCCACGAACCAGAGCTCGTCGAAGCCCACCTCGTCGGCCAGGATGCACTGCTCCAGCGTCTCGGTGAGCACCAGGTGGTCGTCCAGCTCTGGCCTCTGCATCTCGTACTGCAGCGCGATCTCCATCGCCTTATTCCTCCGCTGGTCGGGTCTCTCCGGGCTCCACGCTACCGCCCCCCCTCCGCGCCCGGTTTCGCACTACGGAACGGTGTCCCGACTCGCAGCGTACCCAGCCCGGAGTGCGCAGATCCCCGGCCACGATTCACACTGTGAGACGACGGGAATGCGCACGGCCCACCCGGACCAATAGGGTTACGCTCACGCCGTTCGAGCGGGGCCGCGGTCTCTTCGACCGTGAGAGCTGGCGCGAGGCGGCGCTGGACGAAGGAACCGGCCGTGTCCCTCTACGCCCCGCGCGTGGCCATCGGCAAGATCTGCGTCCGGCGGCTGGCCGACGGTCGCGTCGAACTGGGCTTCCGCGACGCTGCCGGCGAGCAGATCGTGCCCGATATCCGTTACGTGCCCGCCGACCCTCCGGTCGGCGTCTGGTTCCGCAGCAGCGAGGTCATAGTGCGGCCCCCACCCACCCCGTAGGAGTTACGCTTTAGGGTCGCGGCCGGCTCGCACGCGCGGGCCCCGAGGATGCGTGGGCAGTGTGCCCGGGCGCCCGCCGATTCGCC
>VXNE01000290.1 GCA_009840715.1 Gammaproteobacteria bacterium | reverse complement strand
GACGTGGCGCCGGCCGCGGCGACTCTCGAAGCGGGCGCCGCGCCGGCGTCCACCACGCGGGAACCGTTGCGCGGCATGCGCAAGACCATCGCGGAGCGCATGTACGCGAGCCTCGCGGGCTCCGCGCAGCTCACGCTCGACATGGAGGTCGAGATGGACGACGCGGTGAAGCTCCGGCGGCAACTCGTCGCCGAGTGGGAGGCCGAAGGTATCCGCCCCGGCTTCACCGATCTCGTCATGCTCGCGGCCGCAAAGGCGCTTCCGTACCACCCGCGCATGAACTCGGCGCTCATCGACGACGCGATCGTCGGCTCCGAGGCCGTGCACATGGGCATGGCCGTCGCGCTGGACGAAGGCCTCGTCGTCCCGGTCATCCACGACGCGGCGACCAAGGACCTCAAGACCGTCGCGCGCGAGTCGAGCGTGCTGGCCGAGAGGGCCCGCGCCGGCGCGCTGACCCTCGACGACGTGCAGGGCGGCACGTTCACAGTGACCTCCCTCGGCATGTACGGGGTGGACGGCTTCACACCCATCCTCAACGCACCCCAGACCGGCATCCTGGGCGTCGGGCGCATCTACGAGGCAGTCGCCTGGGAGGGCGAGACGCCGGTCCGGCGCCAGCGCATGCGGCTGTCCCTGACCTGGGACCACCGCGTCATCGACGGAGCGCCGGCGGCGCAGTTCCTGGCGACCGTGCGCGAGTACCTGGAGGCGCCGTACCGACTGCTGGTCTGAGCCCCCGCGACCACGCGAGATGGACCCGACCGACGGTGTCGCTTAGGCTCGGCGGTTTGCCGTGTCGCACCGGGAGCAGGTCATGGGGGACATCTACCGCGTCATCGGGGCCGAGGAGTCCCCGTACTCCGTCAAGGTACGCACCTACTTCCGCTACAAGGGCATCCCGCACCGGTGGATGGGCCGCGCCGCGGCGGGCGCGCTGTACGAGCGCCACGCACGCCTGCCCCTCGTCCCCCTGGTGGTGACGCCCGATGACCGCGGGATCCAGGACTCGACCCCCATCATCGAGGCGCTGGAGCCGGAGTTTCCCGAGCCGGGGATCCATCCAGACGAGCCGGTGGCCGCGTTCGTCTCGGCGCTGCTCGAAGAGTTCGGCGACGAGTGGGGGAACAAATGGATGTTCCATTTCCGCTGGGCCCGGGAAGTCGACCAGATCGCCTGCGCACGCCGGCTGGCCGCCAGCATGGGCGCGGGACTTGGGGTCGAGGAGCTCGAAGCGGCCGCCCGCAACGTCGTCGAGCGCATGGTCAACCGGGTCTGGTTCGTCGGCTCGAACGCGGTGACGGCGCCGCAGATCGAGCAGTCGTTCCAGGACGCCATCGGCCTCCTGGAGCGGCATCTCATCGGCCGCCCCTACCTCTTCGGCGGGCGCCCGGCGTTCGCGGACTTCGGCCTATGGGGGCAGATCTACAACGCCCGCCGCGATCCCACGCCGGCGGCCATCGTCGCGACCGCGCCGCGGGTCAACCAGTGGATCGACCGCATGCTGATGCCCACGGTCGAGGGCGAGTTCGAGTCCTGGTCCGCTCTGGCGCCGACACTCGCACCGCTGCTCGCGGACCAAGTGGGGGCTCTGTTCCTCCCGTGGAGCGCCGCTAACGCCGCCGCCATCGGGGCAGGCGAGGAGGAGTTCACGGTGTCGCTCAAGGGCAACGACTGGACGCAGAAACCGCAGAAGTACCACGCGCGGTCGCTAGCCGCGCTCAAGGCGAAATACGAGGCCGCGAAGGACACGCCAGGGCTGCGGGACGTGCTCGGGGAGACCAGCTGTCTCGAGGTACTGGAAAGGGCGACGTAGGGGACGGGCTTGTCCCGTCCCGGCTGGAATTCACGCACGGCGCGTACAGGCTTGTCCCGTCCCGTGTCCGGATCGTGCAGGCCGTCGAGCCGGGCGACCACGAGGGTCGCCCCTACCGCGCGGCGGCCAGTTTCTCCTTGGCGCGTTCGATGAACTGCGCCATGACGTCGGAGGTCTGCGCTCCCGGGAGCATGAATCCGCCTCCCAGCATGTAGCACGGGACGCTGACCACGCCGATCTCGAACGCGCTGCGGATACGGGTGCGCATCTCCTCCTCGTCCCCACCGTCGTCGAGGTACGCCCGCGCGGCCTCCGCGTCGAGCCCCGCCTCCCCGGCCGCTTCGCAGAGCGTGTCGAGATCGCCGACATCTCGCCCCTCGCAGAAGTAGAACCGGAAGAGCACCTCCGCGAGTACATGCTGGACGGCGGCGCCAGCTTCGCGCTCGGCATGGTCGAGCAGCCGGTGGGCCGTCATCGTGTTCGGCATCCGACCGATCCCGCCGTAGTCGAAGTCAATCCCCGCGTCCTCGCCCTCCTCCACGATGCGCCTCGGCACGCGGGCGCGGTCCGCCCGGTCCCCGTAGCGGCGGGCGAGGTATTCGTCGCGGTCCATGCCCGTCGCCGGCAGGTTCGGGTAGAGCTGGTAGGGACGCCAAGCCACTTCGACTCCCTCCCCCGCCGCAGTGGCCAACGCCCCGTCGAGACGCCGCTTGCCGATGTAGCACCAGGGGCAGACGACGTCGGAATAGATTTCGATGAGCATGTGTCCCATGATAGCGGCCCCGCGGGCGCATTGCCCCGGACACCCCAACCGTCCCGACGAGGAGGACCTCATGGCCATCCAACTGCGGCAGATCGCCCTGGTCGCGCGCGAACTCAAGCCTGTCATCGACGACCTCTGTGGCGTCTTCGGCATCAAGCCGTGTTTCGTCGATGAGGGCGTGGGGGGGTTCGGGGTGGAGAACCTGCGCATGCCGGTGGGGCGGAATTTGCTGGAGGTGGTCGCCCCGGTGGAGGAGAACACCGCCGGCGGGCGTTACCTCGACCGGCGTGGCGGCGACGGCGGCTACATGGTGATTTGCCAGGGCGGGGACCTGGAAACGCAGCAGGCCGTGCGCCAGCGCGCGCTCGACGCCGGTGTCCGCATCGCCATGGAGTCCGAGCGCGAGAACCACAACATCTGCCAGCTCCATCCGCGCGACATGATCGCCTCGTTCCTCGAGATCGACTGGGACAGCACCAACGACTTCGATGGCAACTGGAATCCGGCCGGCGGCACGGGCTGGGAGGACCAGGTCACGCAGGACGTGACGCACGACTTCGCCGGCGTCGAGCTGCAGGGCGTCGATCCCGTGGAGATCGCCGAACTATGGGGCAAGGTGACGGACCTACCAGTCGAGCGCGACGGTGCGGTGCTGTCACTCGAACTGAACAACGCGACGGTCCGCTTCGTCGAGGCGACCGACGGCCGGGGTCCCGGGCTTGGCGGCGTGGATCTCGCGGTGAACGACCGCGCTCATATCCTGGCCGCGGCGAAGGAGCGGGGGTGTTACGTGTCGGACGAGCGCGTCGACGTGTGCGGCGTGCGCTGGTACCTGAAAGACGCGGACTGACGCGACTGGCTACCGGTGGCCCGCGAGCGGCTCAAGCCGCCCGCGGTCACCCGCCCCGCTCAACCATGTGGCTGTCGTGCCGCGCCGACCCTGACCGAGCCCTACCGGCAGGCGAAGATGGGGGGGGGGGGGGGGGGGGGGGGGGGGGGGGGGGGGGGGGGGGGGGGGG
>VXNE01000358.1 GCA_009840715.1 Gammaproteobacteria bacterium | reverse complement strand
GCTCTGGACCATGCCGAACGTCACGATTACGCCCCACGTGGCGACGGTCTCCGACCGGATCATGGAACGCCGCCTGCGGCTGCTGCGCGACAACATCGAGCGGTTCGCGACCGGGAGGCCGCTCCGCAACGTCGTCGACAAGCAGGTGGGGTATTAGGCCGGGCATTGAGCGCTGAGCAGGCCGCGCGGAGTCTGGTCGAGCTCGGCTGGAAGCCGTTCTTCAGTTCGCAGCTCTCGGTCGAGGACCTCGACCGGCATGTCCCGGTACGCGTGATGGCCGCGCATCGGGGCCAGCTCGAGGTGGCCGGCGCCGGTGTCGGGGTGCAGGTGGCCTCGTACGTCGCACAGGTCGAGTCCGAGGAGGACCATGCGACCGTGGGCGATTGGCTGCTGCTCGACCGGGCGACGATGCGTCCGGGCCGGGTGCTCCGCCGCACGAGCCTCTTCAAGCGACGCGCGCCCGGCGCCGGGCGGGCGCTCCAGCTTCTCGCGGCCAACGTGGACACGCTGCTCATCGTGTCGTCCTGCAACCAGGATTTCAACGTGGCGCGACTCGAGCGCTATCTCGTCCTGGCCCGAGACGCCGGCGTCACCCCGGTCGTGGTGCTCACAAAGGCGGACCTGGCCAGCGCGCCGGACGACTACGCGCGCATCGCGCGCAAGATTCAGCCGCAACTCATGGTTGAGGTCGTCAACGCCCTCGATCCGGATAGCGTCGCGCGAATCGGTCCGTGGTGCGGGACCGGTCAGACGATGGCGCTCATGGGGTCCTCGGGAGTCGGGAAGTCGACCCTGGTCAACACGCTCACCGAGTCCACGGCAGTGGCGACCCAGGGGGTGCGGGAGGATGACGACAAGGGTCGGCACACGACCACGTCACGGTCACTGCACCGGCTGCCACAGGGCGGGTGGCTGCTCGATACGCCGGGCATGCGCGAACTGCAGTTGGCCGATGCCGCAAGCGGGCTGCAGGATGTCTTCGACGACATCGTTGGGCTGGCGCGAGGCTGCCGGTTCTCCGATTGCGCACACGAGAGCGAGCCCGGGTGTGCGGTGCGGTCCGCCATTGCGAACGGCGCTCTGGACGAGGAACGTTTCAGGCGCTGGCGCAAACTGGCCGACGAGGAGGCGCACAACACGTCGACCCTTGCCGAGCGGCGCACCCGCGCGCGCGCATTCGGGAAGCGGGTCCGTGCCGCGACCAAGGCGAGAGAAGGCAGGAGATGGCAGTGAGCCGGTCGTGGCCGGAGATCTACTCGGCCTGCATACGCTCCACGGCGATGCGCGCCCGCCGCACAGTCGCCTCCATGTGCGCCCCCCGTGCGTCGGTGATCGACATGCCTGGCTGGTCCTCGACCAGGCGTTGCAGCTCCCAGTTCCGCCTGTACTGACCGGGCGGGAAGGTCGGTGCGCCGACGGGGTGGCGCTTGACCCGGGCGTGCCGGACCCAACCCGGCCGAAACCCGGGGACAACGCGTTCGAGCTGCGCAAGGCCCTTCTTGAGGATCGCCTCGTCCGACGCCCGCATGAGTTCCTCGGTCTTCGGGTAGGCCGAGAGGAGCACCAGGGCCGACCGGCCGCTGGCCGAAATCGCTCGTTGATCGAGCGCGAGGCAGAAGTCCCGTCCCGGGTCCATGTCCGTATAGATGCCGTAGTCCCCTTCGAGCTTGCGATCCAGGAAGAACGCGGGCGCGATGACGGGACTCGACACCGTCCCGTCGAGGTTCTCCCTGATCTCCGCCAGTTCGTCGGGGATGAGCCGGGCCGCGGCGGCGCCGGGAACGGCGACGAGGACGTGGTCGGCCCGGCGGACCGACTCGTCCTCGAGCTCCGCCCCCACGACGCGTCCCCGCTCGACGACGAGCCGCCTGGCCGGGGTCTCGTACTCGACGGGCAGGCTCTCGGCCAGGGACCGGATCAGGCTGAACGTTCCGCCTGGGATCTGGAACTCCTTCGTCTGCATGACCATGAGTCGCGCGAGATGCAGGAGCGACGTCCGGTCCGGATATGACTGCGCCAGGCCGTAGCTTGCCGGGAAGATCACGTGATCCAGGAAGCGCCTGTCGAGGCGCGCGAGGGCCTCGCTCGCGACCCGGTCGTCCATGGCCGGTACGTCGGCCTGCAGTTCGTGGGTGGGGAACCGTCTCGCCGGGGCCAGGTAGCGGGCGCCGAAGTAAGCCGCTGAAAGGCGCCCGCCCGTACCGAGCAGCTTGCGCAGACCCAGCCTCGACGCCGTCGTGAGGGCGCCGTCGGCATGCAGCGTCAGCGTGCGCCGCAGCATGGGTTGGTGCTTGTCCGCGTAACCCATGTCCGCCAGCAGATCGCAGGTGTCCTGGTAGCAGACGTGGAAGTACTGGGCGCCCACCGAGACGTAGTCTCCTTCGTACTCGAAGCGCGCCGCCCTCCCGCCGGGAACCGTGTTCGCCTCGAGAATCTCGACGGCCCAGCCCGCCTGGCGAGCCCAGTGTGCGCCCGCAAGGCCGCTGATGCCGGCACCGATCACCAGCAGCTTCTTCCGATCGCCCTTGCGTGTGATCATCCCAGGCGTACCACGCCAGTCGCCGGTGTTTCAGTCGAAGAGTTCGCCCCCACACGCCGACGCCGTCGTGCCGTACTTCTCGAAGGCCCTGACGACGTTCGCGCCGGTGCGCCAGCGATGCACCTCGTCCGGGCCGTCGACCAGCCGTTGCGAGCGGATGCCCGTGTACCAGCGGGCCAGCGGCGTGTCGTGGCTGTACCCGAGGGCGCCGTGGAGCTGTAGCGCGGTATCGACCACCTGGTGGACCATGTTGGCCAGGAAGACCTTGGCGATGCCGTTCTCCTGGCGCAGGTCCATGCCCCGCTCCGCCTTGTAGGCGACGTGCAGCAGCATGAGGCGCGCCTTGTAGATCTCCGCGGCGCAGTCGGCCAGCATCCAGCGCACTCCCTGGCGGTCGGCGAGCCGCTCGCCGAAGGTCTCGCGCTTGACGACGTGCGCCGCGGCGAGGTCCAGGGCGCGCTGGGCCATGGCGACGTTGTGCATGCCGTGGCGCAGGCGGCCGTACGCGAGCCGGTGCTGACCCATGTTGAAGCCCTGGCCGCGGCCGCCGAGGATGCTGTCGCGCGGGACGCGGAGGTTGTCGATCCGGATCTCGGAGTGCGAGCCGCCGAGCTTCAGTCCGAGTTCCGTGTGTGGCTGCATCGTCTCGATGTTGCGCAGGATCTGGTAGCCGGGGTTCGGGAGTTCGACGAGGAACGTGCTGTAGCGCTCGTGGCGCGGTGCGTCCGGGTCGGTCTTTGCCATGACGAGGGCGATGTCGGCGACGCTGGCGGAGGAGCTGAACCACTTCTCGCCGTTCAGGACCCATTCGTCGCCGTCGAGCACGGCCGTCGTCTGCATGCCCGTGGCATCCGCGCCGGCGGCCTTCTCGGTCATCGAGTAGCAGATGCGCTTCTCGCCGTTCAGCAGGGGCTTCAGGTACTTCTCCTTCTGGTCGTCCGTGCCGTGCTCGATGAGCGTGAGCATGGTGGCGTCATCGGGCTGTCTAATATACAAATCTGACGCTGACGACGATATTAC
>VXNE01000123.1 GCA_009840715.1 Gammaproteobacteria bacterium | reverse complement strand
TCGGCGCCCTTCGCGCGCGCCGGGCGGGGCAGGGGTGGTGTGTTCGGTTCGTTGTGCGGGGTGGGCGCCGCGTCCTGGTGGCCGAGGAAGTCCCGGATGAGTTCGAGCGAGACGCCAGCCTGAACCAGGTCCATGCCCTTCGTGTGCCGGAGGGTGTGCGGACTCACCGGCTGCGTGAAGCCGGGGCGGGCGTCGCGCGCGGCCCGCACGTGCTTGTCCAGGATGTAGCGCACGCCCCAGCGCGTCAGCCGCCGGCCCTGACGGTTCTGGAACACCGGCTCCTCGGACCGCTCCGGGCGGTCGAGGCCGTTCTCCCGGAGGTGGTCGCGGAGCAGATCGACCGTCGGCTCCATGAGCGGAACGGCGCGCATCTTGCGGCCCTTGCCGAACAGGCGCACCTGCGCGGGCGGGTCCAGACGCACGTCGCCGGCTGTCAGATCGGTGAGTTCCTGCACGCGCGCGCCGGTGTCGTAGAGCACGCTCAGCAGCACCGCGTCCCGACGTCCGACGGAGTCGCGCAGATCGGGCTGCCCCAGGATCTCGGCGAGGTGTTCCCTGGAGAGATAGCCCACGAGCTTGCGCGCCTGCCGACGCGACGGGATGGCCAGTATCCGCTGGCAGCGCAGCAGGTGGTCCGGCGCTTCCAACTGCAAGTAGCGGCAGAACGAGTGCAACGCCGCGAGCCGATGGTTGCGCGTGCGGACGGATACGCGCCGGTCGTCTTCGAGGTGATCGAGAAACGCCTCGACGAGCGGCACGTCGATGTCCTTGAGGCACAGGTGTTCCGGCGCGATCCCGCGCCCGTCGCGGCAGAACCGGAGGAACAGCGCGAAGGCGTCGCGATAGGCCCGGATCGTGTTCGGGCTCAGGTTGCGCCGGGCCGCGAGGTGGTGGGTCAAAAAGCCGGTGAGGTGCACGGAGAAGTCGGTGGGCTTCATGACTGCGCCCTCCGCGGTATGACGCCGCCGAACGCGGCGTCGGAGCGCGACGTGACTTCCGGGAACAGCTCCGCTGTCAGGTGCAGATACCGTTGGGTTCCCTCGACGGACCGGTGGCCCATGTAGGTCGCGAGCACCGGCAGCTTGGCGTTGAGGTCCGCGCCTTCGCGGTACCAGCGCAGCAGGGCGTGGACCGCGAAGGTGTGGCGCAGGTCGTGGAGCCGCGGCCCCTTGCCCTTGCCTCCATGCGGAATGCCGCTTCGGTGCAGCAGTTCCCGGAACAGTATGTAGATCGAGTCCGTCAGATAGGGGCCGTCGTGCTTCGACGGAAAGAAGATCGCCTGATCCGGCCGGGCGCCCATCGCCGCGTGGTAGGACCGCAGACGCATGACGAGCGGCAGCGCCGGCGGCACCAGCCGGTCCTTGCCGAACTTCCCGTCGCGGACGGTCAGGACGCCTCGGTCGAGGTCGACGTCGGCGACCCGCAGCTTGACCACTTCGCCGACCCTGAGACCGCAGCCGTAGAGCAGGCGGAAGACCTCCGGCATGACCAGATGCCGGTGCGGTGAGTACGCGGTCGGCGTGAGCCCGTCCGCCTCACGAAGCAGCCGCGCGACTTCGGCATGCGTCAGGACGCGCGGGGGAAACGCCCTGTCGTACTTGGCCGCCAGCGATCCGTCGGGCACGTACGCCGGGTGACCGAGCCGGCAGAGGAACTGCGCGAACTGCCGGACCACGCCCAGGCGGGCCTGTTGCGTACCTCCGCTCTCATGCGGTCCCTTGGCGAGCCACTTGCGGGTCGCGGAACGGGACAGCGTGTCGTCGTGCGGCGCTTCGCGGGCGAGGAACCGGTCGAAGCGCATGAGCACGGCGGCTCCCTTCTCGTACCGGTAGCCGATGGCGCGCCTCTCGCGCACGAACTCCACCATCAACGGGGCCAGAGGACTCTGGAACACGGGCTTGGATCGGCTACTCGACATGACGCGCCTCCTCCGTGTCCAGCGCGGCGCCGCGCAACGCCTCCGTGTCCGCCTTCGCGTAGATCATGGTCGTGGCGGACGAGGCATGGCCCAGAATCTCGGAAATGACGTGGATCGGCGTCTCCTCCCGCAGCAGCTGCGTCGCCAGAGTGTGGCGAAGGGAGCGAAGGCCCTGTTGCCGTTGGGCGCGCAGGTCGATCCCCGCCGCTCGCCGCCAACGCACCATGACCTCGTACAGGTTGGCGTCGTCACCGAACGGCACGAACGGGGGCCGCAGCTTGAGGAACACCTCGCGGTGCTCCGAACTGGGACGGCCGAACCGGAGATAGTCGATCAGCGCTTCGCCGACCTCTTCGGAGATCGGCAGCCGGAGCGGCGCCCACGTCTTGGACTGCACGATCTCAATGGTCGCGGCATCCCAGTCGAGATCGTCGAGCCTCAGCATGCAGATGTCGCCGGTCCGCAGGCCCAGCCGCGCGGCCAGCAGCAGTATCGCGTAGTCCCGCTTGCCCCTCGGCGAGCTGCGATCGACGGCCGCCAGCAGCTTGACGACCGTCTCGGGATCCCACACGGCCGGGATGGCGGCATCCTTGGACACTCTGACGGACGGAAGCGCAACGCCGAGGTCTTCCGGCACGATGCCCCGCATGGCGAGGTACCTGAGGAACTGCCGCAGACACGACACGATCCCCGCGACGGTCTTGGCCCGCAAGTGCTGCCGCGAGACGACGAAGGCCGTCACGTCGGCGGGCCGCAGTTCCTGCAGGCTCCGCACGTTCCTCGAGTCCAGGAAAAGCAGGAACCGCGCAACCATGCGGACGTGCGCGATGACCGACTTCCGGACCAGGTGACGACGATCCTTGCAGTACCGTTCGTAGTCCCGCAGCGACTTCTTCATCGCCGCCGGAAGGGCGTACTTCAGCAGGTCAGTCCGGAACGGCTCGATGCGTCCGTCGCGACTGAAGTCTCCGAGCACCTTGACGGCGAACATCGCATAGCGTTGCGCCTTGTGGCCTCGGCCGAGGCGCTCCCGGACGAAAGGGCGCGAGACATCGACGAACCGTTCGGCCAGTTCTTCCGAGTAGCGGTCGCCCAGGTCGTTGTCTTGCGCGAACGCGATCAGACGCCGCCAGGTCGTGTGGTAGTGCGTAACCGAACCGCCGCTGTAGCCCACCCGCCTGAGTTCCTTCCCCGCCAGCGCGACAAGCTCTTCCAGCGGAAGGTCCGTTGTTGTTGTGTTGGATGAATCCAAGATCGGTCTCCTGTCTGAGGGCGGCCGGGATGGCCGCCGGGAGATCGATCTTCAGGTCTTATGTGTAGTGGACAAAGGCCAAGTGGTTGATCTGCCGGTCGTTGGGGCTCGACTCTCCACATAACGCTTTACTGCACATAAAGCTGCTTATGTGGAGCTACACATAAGCACGACTTCGCCGGCTGCCCGTTCTTCTTGAGGGCCACCGGCCGCGTGCAGCGAGGCTGGGCACAGCGCGCCTGACCGGCTTCGGTGAGGACGCCCGGCGGGACAGTGCCGCTCCAGTGGGCGATGACGGTTGCGAGGTCCATGTCGTTCTCCTGTGCAGGCTCGGATTGCCGACGCGGGATTGCGTCGGATGCCTGGACAGGCCGGCCGTGCGCGCGCAGGCCGGTCACCTCGCGCCAGCGAGGTCGGAGCGTGCGGAGAACCC
>VXNE01000094.1 GCA_009840715.1 Gammaproteobacteria bacterium | reverse complement strand
GTAGAGTTCCTGAATGCTGTCGGCGGCGGCGTTCGGAGCGGCCGCCAGCCACGCGCAGAGACCGATGGCGACGCCGAGCCGCCAGGGCGTATGCGTCGTTGGGGGCCGGGCCACGGGCGGCGGCTGCGGGGCAGGGTTTTTCATGTCCACGGGTACCTTGGGGAGAGCCGTCGGGGGAGCGGGCAGTCTACCAAACTCGCTTTCGCGACTGTCGGTCGGGATGCCGTTTCGGTGGTCGGTCCGGCGCGTGTCGAGCGTTGCGTGTGAGGCCATGCAGCCCTCTACGGCCGAAGCCGTTTTATTCGTCGCGCCGGTCTGGGTAAACTCTGCCTGGTTCGGTTGGGATGGCTTGGCTCGCCACGGTGCTCCGGCAAGCGAGAAACGGCAAGAGGTCCTGTGAAGCGGCGGCGGTACAACATCGATCTCGGTGCGCACATCGCGGAGTGCGAAGCGAACTACGCGCGGCTGATGCGGCTCCTCCCCGATCTCCACGACACGGATCGCCACACCTTCAGCGTGCGCCTCGGGGAGAGCGAACCCAAGGTACGGTTCGAGGTCGCCCAGCGTTGCCGCTACACGACCGTCGTGAAAATCGTCCAGGACCCGCACCCGACGTCCGGGCAGACGTCCGGGCAAGAAGTGCCGGGGCTTGCCGAAACCCGGCTGGCGATCCGCATCTACCACGATGCGAAGGCCGCGGAAGTCATTGAGTACCAGAACGAGCGCGGCTTTCACGCCGTGTACGAGTATCCGAACGCGCGCATGCGGCATCCCGACGAGAAGGCCCAGGTCAACCGTTTCCTCGGCGAGTTCCTCGGCGTCTGCCTCGAGCATGGCGTGTCGATCGAGCAGCCGATCGTTGCCTGACGCCCGCGGACGCGCCGCTGGCAGCCCGAACGGCTTCGGGAGCGTCTCCATCGCCCCCTTTCCCAGGCCCTGAATGAGTCTGACCGTACTTCAGGTCACCGACACGCACCTGTTTCCGGAGCCGGACGAGTCTCTTCTCGGCGTCCGCACCCAGGACACCCTCGACGCGGTCCTCGACCACGCGTTCCGCGAGGGGATGCCGGACGCGCTGATCGCCTCCGGGGACCTGGCCCAGGTGGGACAGCCGGCCACGTACCACCGTTTCCTTCAGACGGTGCGGTCCCGGTTTGCCGGTCCGTGCCTCTGCGTGCCGGGCAATCACGACCTGGGCGAGCCCTTTGCGCGGATCCTGCCCACGCAACCGGTGCATCTCGGCGCATGGGACCTGCTCGGCGTGGATACGCACATCGACGACCGCGTGGACGGCGACGTCGCGGAGGCGGAACTGCGCCGCCTGGAGGAAGCGCTGTCGGCGCCAGAGTCCACCGGCCGCCATGTACTGGTGGTCGGCCATCACTGCCCGGTCGACGTGGGCGCGCCGTGGCTCGACGAGCACCGCATCGCCAACGCGGACGCGCTGCTCGGCGTATTGGCCGCATGCGACCGCGTGCGCGGCTACCTGGGCGGGCACGTGCACCAGGAGGTCGATCGGCAGGTGGGGGCCCTGCGGGTTCTCGCTTCCCCCTCGACGTGCTTCCAGTTCGCACCGCACTCGGAACGCTTCACCCTTGACGACACCGCACCCGGTTGGCGCTGGCTGACGCTGCACGACGACGGCGCCATCGAGACCCAGGTTGCCCGCCTGGCGCCTGCTTCCAACCATCGCTGAGTCCATGCCCGACGCCTACTCCGCCGAATCCATCCAGGTCCTCTCCGGACTCGACCCCGTCCGCCGCCGCCCCGGCATGTACACGGACACCGCCCGCCCCAACCACCTCGTCCAGGAGGTCGTCGACAACGCCGTCGACGAAGCGCTCGCCGGGTACGCCCGGGAAGTCGAGGTGACGGTGCGTGCGGACGGCGCGGTCGAGGTCATCGACGACGGCCGGGGCATGCCCGTGGACATGCACCCGGAACACAAGGTGACGGGGGTCGAACTGATCCTCACGAAGCTCCACTCCGGCGGCAAGTTCGACGATGCGCACTACAGCTTCGCCGGGGGGCTGCACGGCGTGGGCGTATCCGTCGTGAACGCGCTCTCGACCTGGCTCGAGGTGGAGGTCAGGCGCGACGGAGGCGTGTACCGCCAGCGCTTCGAGCACGGCTACAGCAGGACCCCGCTCGAGACCGTCGGCGAAGTCGGCAAGCGGAACACCGGCACCCGCGTGACCTTCCTGCCCGATCCGGATTACTTCGACTCCCCCAAGGTCAGCCTCCCGAAGCTCCGGCACGTCCTGCGCGCGAAGGCCGTCCTGTGTCCGGGACTGAAGGTCGGCCTGGTGGTGGAAGGCGAGGAGCCCGAGTGCTGGCACTACGAGGAAGGCCTGGCCCAGTACCTCCGGGACGCGGCCGACGCCCCCGACCCGATTCCGCCGGAGCCGTTCGTGCACGAGGCCGAGGGCAACCGGGAAGCGGTCGCCTGGGCGTTGCAGTGGTGCCCCGAGGGGGGAGAACTCGTTGCGGAGAGCTACGTCAACCTGATCCCGACGCCCCTGGGCGGCACCCACGTCAACGGGCTGCGCAGTGGCCTCATCGACGCGCTGAAGGAGTTCTGCGAGTTCCGGGACCTCGTCCCGCGCGGATTGAAGCTGGTGGCGGACGACCTGTGGGACCGCTGCGCCTACGTGCTGTCTGCGAAGCTCGCGGACCCGCAGTTCAGCGGCCAGACCAAGGAACGCCTCTCGTCGCGGCAGGCGACGACGTTCATCGGCGGCGTGGCGATGGACGCCTTCAGTCTCTGGATGTACGAACACGCCGCCGAGGGCACGAGGCTCGCGGAGCTCGCCATCGCCAACGCGCAGAAGCGCGCCCAGGCGAGCCGCAAGGTGGCGCGCAAGAAGGTTGCGTCCGGGCCGGCGCTGCCGGGCAAGCTGACGGACTGTTCCGGCCAGGATGCGGGGCAGTCGGAGCTGTTCCTGGTGGAGGGGGACTCCGCCGGAGGCTCGGCCAAGCAGGCCCGCGACCGGGAGTTCCAGGCGGTGATGCCGCTGCGCGGCAAGATCCTGAACACCTGGGAAGTGGATGCGGGAGAGGTGCTCGCGTCCCGCGAAGTGCATGACATCTCGCTCGCCATCGGCGTGGAGCCCGGTTCCCGCGACCTCTCGGGGCTCCGCTACGGGAAGGTCTGCATCCTCGCCGACGCGGACTCCGACGGCGCCCATATCGCGACGCTCCTCTGCGCGCTCTTCCTCAGGCATTTCCCGGCGCTGGTGGAGGAGGGTCACGTGTACGTCGCGATGCCGCCCCTGTACCGGGTCGATGTGGGCAAGGAAGTGTTCTACGCCCTTGACGAGGCGGAGAAGGAAGGCGTGCTCGACCGCATCGCGGCGGAGAAGAAACGCGGCAAACCCGTGGTGCAGCGTTTCAAGGGCCTCGGCGAGATGAATCCCGTCCAGTTGCGCGAAACGACCATGGCGCCCGACACCCGGCGCCTGGTGTGTCTCTCCATGGACGCCGCGGACAAGACCCTGGAGGTCATGGACATGATGTTGGCGAGGAAACGCGCCGCGGACCGCCGCGGTTGGCTCGAGCGCAAGGGCGACCAGGCGGTGCTCGCATGAGCGAGCACGGAACGACCGGCCCG
>VXNE01000132.1:2365-3611 GCA_009840715.1 Gammaproteobacteria bacterium | reverse complement strand
ATGACGAGCGCTCGAAGCTCGTGGGCTACCGCATGTTCTTCGCCAACGTCGGCGTGCTGTTCACCTTCGCCGCCGGGTTCCTCTACTTCTTCACGCCCACGGCCGAGTTCGCGAACGGGCAGCTCAACGCGGACGCCTACCCGGGCTTCGCCCTGCTGCTCGCGGTCCTGATGGGGGCCACCATCTTCTGGAGCGGCTGGGGCACGCGGGCCGCGATTCCGTTCCTGCCGGTCGCGCCGGCGACCCCGCACCTCGGGCTCGGACGCGTGCTCTGGCGCGTGCTCCTCGACATCGGCGCCGCCATGCGCAGCGTCTCCTTCCGCTGGCTCTTCTTCGGCGTGCTCGTCGTGTTCGTCATGGTGGGCGTGAACGGCGGGCTGGACCTGTACGTCTTCACCTACTTCTGGGAGCTCGACCGGGCGGCGATCCTGCTCGTGATCTGCGCCTACCCGGTGGGCGTATTGGTCGGATCGCTGTTCTGTCCGGCGTTCTTCCGGCGCTTCGGCAAGAAAGCGGGGCTGATCTTCGGCGGGCTCTCGTGGGCGTTCTGGCAGAGCCTGCCCATCGTGGCACGCCTGCTCGACTGGCTCCCCGCGAACGGCGAACCGCTACTGATCGCGCTCCTGGTCGGGATGAAGGTCATCCAGGGCGCCTCGACCGTGCAGGCGAACGTCGCGTTCGGCTCGATGGTGGCCGACATCATAGACGAGCACGAGTACACGACCGGCAAACGCCAGGAGGGCATCTTCTTCGCTGCAAGCTCCTTCTCGGCCAAGGCCACCACGGGCATCGGGAACGTCATCGCCGGCGTCGCCCTCGACCTCATCTCCTGGCCGCGAGGCGCGCACATCAGGACGGCCGCCGACGTGCCACCGGAGACGCTGGTCAACCTGGGGCTGGTCTACGGGCCGGTCGTCGCTGCCTTCGGGTTCGTGTCGATCTGGTGCTACACGCACTACCGGCTGCCGCGGGAGCGGCACGCGGAGATCCTCGAGGAACTGGGGCGGCGGCGCACGCGTCCCATCCAGGCTCCGTCCGGCGCACCGGCATCCGGAGCCTGACCCCGACTCCGAGGGTCGGCCAGTCGCGCGCGGAGCTGAGAAGCTGCGCTCACAGAATGCGCTCAGCCGCATGATGGAACGCCGGTTGCCGACGCTCGACCGGCTCTACGGCAGCGAAGATCTCGAGGAGGCAGCGCGGGCGTTGGCCGGCCAACGCCCCCCCGCGCCGCCAAACAGCGTCATGG
>VXNE01000132.1:0-2355 GCA_009840715.1 Gammaproteobacteria bacterium | reverse complement strand
CTCCCCGAGGGCAGTGCGCGTCTCGGCCGCGCGGCGGTCGGCGGCCCAACGACCACCGGAGCCGCCAAACAGCTTCATGGAGTCGGTGATGTCGATCCCGATCACATGACCCGCCTGGCCGTAACGGACGACGATGCCTTCGCCGTAAACCGACCGCACCTCCACTTCCTCGGAAAAAATCGATCGTCAGATAGTCACGCGCGGCGTCGTGGTGAATCTTCACTCCCGCGCCTCGAAGTTGACCATGACCGTGATCGCTTCCCATACCTGGTCTTCCTCAACGGCCACCACCGGCCAGCCGGCGGGCAGGATGTCCAACTGGTGGCGTGGGTCAGGGCAGGCGATCCGGCGGGTCGCGTTGGGGCGGGACAACCAGATCAGCCGCACGCGCACCATGTCTTTGCGCGGCGTTCGCCTTGGAATCGAGTCGGGGGCATTGCCGGCGCCACCGCCGAGGGTGCCGTTCTCCGCTATATGGTCGGGCCGCGGAGGCCATCCCTTCGCAGTGCGCGACCCGCGGGTGCTCTATTCCATCATCCCCGCCAACCGCTCTGTCGCGTCCGCGAAATCCTCCATGAAGTCGTAGACCACCTGGCGGGCGGACACGGTGGTGTTCATCAGCCCCACGCCCTGGCCGACGAAGTAGGTCGCGAGCGCCTTAGCGCCCTCGTGGCCGCCTTCGGCGAGCTTGCCGATGCGGCCGAGCGCCGGCTCGCTGACGAGTTGCTGCAGCGGCATGGGCAGCGGGTCGGGGCTTTCCTCGCCGTGCCAGGCGTCCGTCCAGGCGGAGCGCAACTGGCGCGTGTACTTGCCGGTGCGGCTGCGCGAGCGCACGGTCTGGCGGGAGTTCGCGACCAGCATCTTCTCCTTGACTGCCGGGGCCGTCTCCGCCTCCGGGGTCGTCAGCCACACCGAGCCGCACCACGCGCCGGCGGCGCCCATGGCCATCACCGCTGCCATCTGCCTTCCGGTGACGATGCCGCCGGCGGCGAGGATCGGGATGTCCCCGTAAGGCTTCAGCGCTTCCAGGACTTCCGGGATGAGCACGAGGGTCGAGACTTCGCCGCAGTGACCGCCGGCCTCGGTGCCGGAGACGATGAGGACATCCGTCCCCGCCTCGGCGTGCTTGACGGCATGTTCCTTCGCCCCCGTCAGCGCGCCCACGGGCACGCCTTCCGAGCGGCAACGGTCAAGCATGAACCGCGGGGGGACGCCGAGCGCGTTCACGACGAACTTGACCGGATGCTCGAACGCGGCATCGAGGACCACCGAGGCGCCTCGCGGGCGCAGATGGTCGCCGAAGTTATCGCCCAGATCACGGTCCCAGAGCCCCTTCGTGTCGATGCCGTGCTGCGCCAGGATCGACTCGACGTGGCGCTTGTGGCCTTCCGGGATGCGCGCCTCGATCTCGGCGGCGGCCAGTGCCTCTTCCTTGCTGTCGAGGCTCGTCGGCACCAGCAGGTCGACGCCATAGGGTTTGCCGTTGACGTGCTCGTCGAGCCAGGTCAGCTCGATGTCCAGGGACTCCGGCGTGTGGCCCACGGCCCCCAGTACGCCGAAGCCGCCGGCGTTGCTCACGGCGGCGATGACGTCGCGGCAGTGACTGAATGCGAACAGCGGAAAGTCGATGCCGAACATCTCGCAGACTGGGGTTTTCATGGACGGTCCCTCCCGGATGACCCACGTACGGACGAAGGACGCGAGCCTACCAGAATGCGCTTTGCGCGGCTCCGGATCGGCGCCATGAAGCTACGGGGCGAGTTGCTTCTCGACCACCCGTGCGAAGAAGCTGGCGCCGTAGGGCAGCGCCGCGTCGTTGAAGTCGTAGCCCGGGTTGTGCACCGGACGCTGGTGCGTGCCGTCGGCGTTGCCGATCAAGAGGTAGCAGCCCGGCACCTCCTCCAGCATGAACGAGAAGTCCTCGGACCCCATGGCCGCCGGCAGGCCGCGGCGGACGCGCGTCTCGCCCACCAGCTCGTCGCAGCCCTCCCCGGCGCCCAGCGCGGCCGCGGCGTCGTTCACGACCGGGTGAAAGACCGTGCGGAAATCCACTTCGGCGGTCGCGCCGAAACCCGCCGCCACCGCGTGCGCAAGCTCCGTCATGCGCGTCTCGACCAGCTCCATGACCTTGGTGGAGAACGACCGGGCCGTGCCGGAGAGCCGCCCGCTCGCGGGAATCACGTTGTAGGCGTCGCCCGCCTGCACCCGGGTCACCGAGACGACGGCGGCCTCCGTCGGCCGGACGTTGCGCGACACCACGCTCTGCAGCGCGGTGACGAGTTGTGCGGCGACCACAACCGGGTCGACGCTGTGGTCCGGATGGGCGCCGTGCGCGCACGGGCGGGGGATGTCGAT
>VXNE01000529.1 GCA_009840715.1 Gammaproteobacteria bacterium | reverse complement strand
CACCGAGATCTACACGCGTACGTTCGTCGGCAGGGTCTGATTTGTAATAGACACCCCCACATGGCCGCAACCTGGGTGAAGCCCCAAGCGTCCTGATACTCGTGCAGGTTGTCGATGGCGCCGTCGACCACCCCGATCTGGTACTCGACCCCCGCCGTGCGCAGGAGGTGCTCGATCACCTTCGCCATGACCGCCGGATCGCCCGTCGCCGCCGTCTGCTCGCACCGTGCGATGGCCGTCGTAAGCGCCTCGTAGACGGCTGTCACCTCTTCCGCTTCGGCTCGGTCGGCGACGACCCCCGTCAGCGCCGTCAGGCCATCCGCGAAACCGTCGCAACCCCGCGCGGCGAAGGCGGGGACGACCGCCGCGTAGATCTCTTCCCGGGGGTGTTTCATGTGTGTTTCCGACAGCTCCGGCAGGTCGCGCTGGTACAACGCGTAGCCGACCGCGAGATGGCCGCGAATGAGTCCGAGCTGCGTCAGGTAGGCAATGTCGTTGTTCGCAAAGTCGGCCGCGGCGGTCGCACCGCCTTCCCCCTCGCCGCCTTCGCCCTCGCCGCCTTCACCGGCCAGAACAGGCTGCGCGAGGACGCTCTCATCCTCGCCCTCCCCATCCGCCGGCGTACCGTCTTCGGCGCCGCACCCGGCAAGCTGGCTGGTCACCAGCCATGTCGCGGCCCCCAGCGTCGTTACGGTCTTCCACTGGAAGCTGCTTTTCGGGCCCGTCGATATACTGTCACTCATGATGGTCTGCCTAGAAAACGTGTTGAGTCACGCCCATGTGGACGCCTTTGTCAAGGTGCTCGCCGACGCCACGCTCTTCGAATCGGGCGAGCGCACCGCGGGGCGCGCGGCAAGGCCGCGGAAACGCAATCTGCAGGCCGTTTCGGATCGGCCGGAGGTGCAGCGCATTCTCGCGACCGTCCGCAAGGCCCTGGGCCGCCACGCCGTATTCCAGCGTTTCGCGGTGCCCGCGCGCCTCGGGCGCATGCTGGTGAGCCGTTTCGATCCCGAGATGACCTACGGGTCGCACTTCGATGACGCCTTCATCGACGGCCTGCGCACGGACCTTTCCTTCACGCTGTTTCTCTCCGCCCCGGAGAGCTACAGCGGGGGCGAACTGGAGCTCCAGTCCCCCATGGGCTCGCAGGCGCTCAAGCTGCCGGCCGGCTGCGCCCTGGTCTATCCGAGCGACCAACTGCATGCGGTGCGGCCGGTGGAAGACGGCGTTCGGCTGGCGGTGGTCGGCTGGATCCAGAGCCGCGTGCGCTCGGCCCCACAGCGCCAACTCCTGTTCGATCTTGCCCAGGCGACCGATCGCGTAAGGGACGCGGACGGCAGCCTCGACGACGCCGTGACGGAACTCAAACGCGTTCGGAACAACCTCCTCCGGCTCTGGTCGGACTGACGCCGCCCCACGGCGTCCAGGGCGCGCGAGAGCCGACGGATCGAGGCGCGGCCGGGCGGCCATGCGCGTTCAGCGCCAGCCGGCCCGGTCGTAGGCGAGTACGGCTTCCCCCTGATTGGCGCCGAGCAGCGCGGCGTTGATGCGGTCTTCCCGAAACGTGCCCAGGGAGCTGATGACGCCGGACGCCTCGCCGACTACGGGGTACTCGTTGTTGCCCTCCGCGAAGAGCCGCTGGGCGAAGTCGCCGGCAAGGTATTCGAGGAAGCGTACGGCGTTGTCGCGGTTCGGAGCGTGCCGCGTCACGCCGGCGCCGCTGATGTTCACATGGGCGCCGCGGTCGTCCTGGTTCGGAAACACTACCGTGAGCGCCTCCGCAATACGACGGTCCTCCTCGCGGCTGCTGCCCAGCCAGCGGCCCAGGTAGTAGGTATTGGCAATGGTCAGCGCACACTCGCCGGAGGCGACCGCGGCCAGATTGCTCGTATCGTTGCCCTGGGGCGGACGCGCGAAGTTGGCCACCACGCCCTCCGCCCACGTTTGCGCCGCCGCCGCTCCGAGGGCGTCTATCAGCGAGGACATCAGCGAGAGGTTGTAGATGTTGGAGGAGGGACGCATGCAGACGGAGCCCCGCAGCTTCTCGCCGGCCAGGTCCTCGTACCGCGCGACCGGTACGGGCAGCGGCCGGCCGCTGGCGTGGACGATCACGCGCGCACGCTTGGAAAGCCCGAACCACAGGCCGTCGGGATGGCGGAGGTGCTCCGGAATCCGCTCTCGGAGTACCCGGGACTCCACAGGCTGGAACAACCCCCGCTGTTCAGCACGCCAGAGCCGGCCGGCATCGACGGTGATCAGCATGTCCGCCGGCGTGTACTCCCCCTCGTTCGCGATGCGTTCCATCAACGCGTCGCTGCTCCCTTCGATGAGGTTGACGGCAATGCCCGTGCGCTCCGTGAACGTGTCATAGAGCGCGAGGTCCGTGTCGTAATGCCTGGCCGAGTAGATGTTGACCTCCTGGTCGGCCACGGCAGGCGGGGTCAGCACGCAGGCAAGGAAGACGCCGAGCGGAACGATCCGCCGGCGGGCAGCGTTGTCTCTCACGGTAGAGGTCTACTCCGTAGGTGGTCGGGACGTTCGAGCCAAAAGGAAATGAGAATCATTACCAAGCCGAACCACCCTGATGGTAGACGAGGACACGCGCCGAATCAAAGGCCACCGCCACCGTGGCGCCGACGGGCAAATCCGGCTCCCCCGGACCGAGGACGCGCAGCCTCTCGCCGCCGGCCTCCAGGGTCACCACGTGCCGATCGCCCAGGAATCGCACGTCCACGACCCGCGCATCGCCGGCAGGGTGCGCCGCCACGCGTACGGACCCTGCCCGGGCGATCACCGCGTACCTGGCGTCCTCCTCCAGTTCCGCACCGGCGACCTCGATCCGCCCGAACCGGGTCTCCACCGCGCCGTCGGCGCCTCGCCCCGCGATGGCCCCGGTGTCGCTGAACAGCTCGGCCACGAAGCGGTCGGCCGGCTCCCTCCAGACGGCCGCGGGCGAATCGTCCTGCACGATGGTGCCGGCGTGGATGATCGCGATACGGTCGGCGAGCTCCATGGCCTCCTCCGCGTCGTGGGTGACCACGATGCTGGGTACCCCGCTGGCACGCAGCGCTCGGCGCGCATCCTCGCGCAGGCGGCGGCGCAGGGTCGCGTCGACGCTGGCGAAGGGCTCGTCCAGAAGCATGACGGCGGGCTCCGGCGCGAGCGCCCGTGCCAGCGCGACGCGCTGCTGCTCACCTCCCGACAGCGTGTGCGGATAGCGTCGCGCATGCGCCTCCAGTCCCACTTGCTGCAACTGGGTCAGCACCCGCTCGCGGCGCTCGTCGGGGCTCCGGTCCCGCAAGCCGAACGCCACGTTGTCGGCGACGGAGAGATGTGGGAAAAGCACGTGATCCTGGAACACGAGGCCGAAGCGGCGCGCTTCCGGCGGCGGCTCCCGCCCGGGGCTCGCGAACTCGGCGCCGTCGAACCGAACGGTGCCGCGCTGGAGGGGTTCGAGACCGGCCACGATGCGCAGCAAGGTGCTCTTCCCGCTGCCGGAGGCGCCGAGCAGGCAGACGATTTCTCCGGCGTGGACCGCCAGGTTGACGTCCGTGAGGACGCTGAACGCCCCGTAGCTGTGCGTGATGTTCTCCAGGGACAGCGCCGCCGCGGGCAGGCCC
>VXNE01000198.1 GCA_009840715.1 Gammaproteobacteria bacterium | reverse complement strand
TCATGGGCATGGGCGAGCCGCTGCTGAACTTCGATGCGACGACCACCGTGGCGAACCTGCTGATCGACGACTATGCGTATGGCATATCGAAACGCCGCGTGACGGTGAGCACCGCGGGGGTCGTCCCGCGGATTCGCGAACTCGCGCGGCACACGGACTGCGCGTTGGCGGTGAGCCTGCACGCGCCGGACGATGCGCTGCGGAACGAACTCGTGCCGCTCAATCGGCGCTACCCGCTCGCCGAACTCCTCGATGCGTGCGGCGAGTATCTCTCCCGGGTCGGCGAACGGCGCTCGGTGACGATGGAGTACGCCCTCATCAAGGGGTGGAACGACAGCCTCGACCACGCGCGCGCACTCGCGAAGCTGCTGCGTCCGCTGCGCACGAAGATCAACCTGATCCCATTCAACCCGTTTCCGGGCAGCGGCTTCGAGCGTCCGGACGACGGCGTGCTGCGGGCCTTCCAGACCAGCCTGATGAACGCCGGGTACACCGCGACGCTGCGCACCACCCGGGGGGCCGACATCGCGGCGGCCTGCGGACAACTCGTGGGCGCGGTGCGCGACCGAACGAAACGCAGCGCGCGCCACGCGCGCATTCGCGCCCGCCGGGTCGCGTAGCGGGGCGGCCGATGGCGGACTCGGGCGACAGCACGGCAAACGGTCCCGGACCGGCCTTGCGTACGGCCCGGGAGGGGCTCGGCATCTCGGTGGAGGACGTGGCGGGCGCGATGAAGGTGCCGGTCGCGACCGTCGAGCACATCGAGGAGAACGCGTTCGACACATTGCCGGCGCCCCCGTTCACGCGGGGCTACATCCGCACGTACGCGCGCCTGCTCGGCCTCGATGGCGACGAGCTGGTCCGCCAGTACGGGGAAGCGATTCTGGACGAGGGCGAGGCCAGGCTCGTGGTCCAGGTGGAGAAGCCGTCCCTGGCCGAACTGCCCCAGCGGCATCCCGGCTGGGTGTTCGGAGGCGCAGTGTTCGCGGTGGCCGTCGCCGGTGCGGCGGTGCTGTGGTGGGCATGGCCACAGGAGCCGGAGCCCCGGGCGGCCACGGACCCGGTAGCCGTGACCGAGCCCCCGCGCGCCGCGCCGGGCACTGCTCGGACGCCTGTCCCGGCTCGCTCGCCCACCCCGACTCCCCGGCCTGCCCCGACGCCCACGGTCGTCGATGCGCCAGACGGGGATGCCGCCGGTGAGCCGCCGCTATCCGCCGCGACCGATCCGGGTGACCCGGGGCTGCCTGATCCGGAGGTCACGGCCCCGGACGAGGCCGTGCTCGCGATGGAGCGGGGGCGAGACGAGGACGACGGTGCGGAAGCGCCGGCGGTAGCGCAGCCGGTGGTGGATGCGCCCGTGGAGGCAGCCCGCGAGCCTTTCGCGGCCGGCGCGGACGTGCTCGAGTTCGCTTTCGTGGGCGACTGCTGGGTGGAAGTGTTCGACCGCGAAGGCCGGATCGTGCACATGGACATGAGCCTGGCCGGCGATTCGTTGCGCCTGCGGGGCGAGGCGCCGTTCTCGATCCGGCTCGGCAACGCGCCCGCCACGACGCTGGCGTTCAACGGCGAACCCATTGCACTCGCGCCGCACACGCGCGCCAACGTCGCGAACCTGGTGCTCGGAGAGTAGCCATGGAGTTCAGGCGGGTCCGGGGAATGCGCGACCTCGTAGCGGCGGATGCCGAACGCGCGCGGGGCGTTGAGCAGGCCATCGTCGACGGGATCCGCTCCTACGGGTACGAGGAAGTGCGTCTGCCGCTGCTCGAGGGCTCGGAACTGTTCAGCCGCGGCGTGGGAGAGGCGACGGACATCGTAGAGAAGGAGATGTACACGTTCCTCGACCGCGGCGGCAAGCAGGTCTCGCTGCGGCCGGAAGGCACGGCCAGTTGCGTGCGCGCCGGCATCGAGCAGGGGCTGTTCCACCGCCGCAGCCAGCGCCTCTGGTACGCGGGTCCCATGTTCCGTTACGAACGCCCCCAGAAGGGCCGCTTTCGCCAGTTCGACCAGGTCGGCGCGGAAGTCTTTGGCGTTCCGGGGCCGGAAGCCGAGGCGGAGCTCGTGCAGATGGTCTGGTCGATCTGGGACGGGCTCGGCATCGCGGATCGCATCGCCCTCGAGATCAACACCGTCGGGGCCGGCCCGTCTCGGCAGGGCTTTCCCCACGCCCGGGTCGCGGTCCTGGCGCCGCGGGCCGACGCGCTCCACGCGGACAGCCGCCGGCGGCTGGACACCAACCCGCTGCGGATCCTGGACAGCAAGGCGGCGTCCACCCGGGCGCTCCTCGACGATGCGCCGGAACTGCACGATTTCCTTCTGGACTCGGACAGGGCGCACTTCGACGGGCTGCGGCGCCTGCTCGACGAACTGCGGATGCCGTACCGCGTCAACCCGCGCCTCGTGCGCGGGCTCGACTACTACACGCACACGGTGTTCGAGTGGGTCACGGACGGTGTCGGCGCGCAGGATGCCGTGTGCGCCGGGGGGCGCTACGATGGCCTCGTCGAGGATCTCGGCGGCCGGCCGACAGCGGCGGTGGGGTTCGCCATCGGCGTCGACCGGGTCGTGCTGCTCGCCTCCGAAACGCGGGGCGAGATCGACTATCGTCCGGTCGACGCCTACTGGATCGTACTGGACCCGAGGTTCATGGGCCGGGTACTGGATATGGCGCAGCGGTTGCGCGACAGTGTCCCCGGGTTGCGCGTGCGCACGGACACCGCGGGCGGCAAGCCGGCGGCCCAGTTCCGGCGAGCCGACGAGAGCGGCGCCCGTTGGGCCCTGATCGTGGGTGAGGACGAGGTCGCCCGGGAACGGGTGTCGGTGAAGTGGCTGCGCGAGGAACGGGAGCAGGCGATGCTGCCGTTCGAGGAAATCGGCGCGGCGCTGCGCACCGGGTGCTGAGGACGGATCGTGGCGGATTACCTGACTGACGAGGAACTAACCGAGCGGCTGAAGCGGTGGTGGTCGGAGAACGGTACCGGCCTCACCGTCGGCATCGTCCTGGCGATCGGCGCCGTCGTCGGCTGGCGCTGGTTCGACGGGTGGCGCCTCGAGCGCGCGGAGGCCGCGTCGGACACCTATGCCGAATACACGGACGCGCGCGCGGCGGGGGAGGACGCGACGGGCCTGGCGGCCCGCATCGCGGAGGAGTTTCCGGACTCGGCCTATCGGGTTTTCACGCTCCTGCACCAGGCCAGGGACGCAGTGGAGGGCGAGGAGTGGGAGCGCGCGGCGGATCTCCTGCGCGAGTCCGTCGACGTCGCCTCGGCGAGCGTGCTGCAGGATGTCGCCCGGGTCCGGCTGGCGCGCGTGCTGCACCAGCTCGAACGTCCCGACGAAGCGCTGGCGGTGCTCCGCGAAGTGGAAGGCCAGGGGTTCGCCGGTACCGTGGCGGAACTCACCGGGGACATAGAGCTGCGCCGCGGGGCGCCCGATGCGGCGCGCGAAGCCTACCAGGCCGCGCTCGACGAGACGGGCGCCGGCCAGGGCGGCGTACTGCTCCGGCTGAAGCTCGCGAGCGTGCCACGGGAAGTGGCGGAGAGCGAGGCGGCGCCTGAAGAAGCGTCCGCACCACCGCCGCCGGAAGAGGCCGCCGACGAGTTGGAGCCGCCGGCGGCGACGCGGGATTCC
>VXNE01000694.1 GCA_009840715.1 Gammaproteobacteria bacterium | reverse complement strand
GGGCCGAGGCGGCCTTCCAGGCGCTCGCGGGTCACGAGGAGGGCGCCGGCGAACTCGGTGGCGGGGCGCAGCAGCGCTGCAATTCCTCGATGGTCGCAGCCTCGACCACGATGCGGTCCCGGGCGGAGGTGCCGGAGCGCTTGCGGAACTCCATGTCGCTCAGTTCGAGCAACTGCTCGCTCATGAGGTATTGCGGCGACACGTCAAGCGCCTTCGCCAGCAGGTCCAGTACTTCGGATCCCGGCTTTCGCCGCGCTCGTACGTGCCGATGGCGTCCCCTGTTCCGGACGGGTTTGCATACTATCATCGAAGCCGAAACCGGAAACCGGGAAAGGTTGGTCGACATCTTGTGCCCCAAGGCCTGCTGGAGGGCGTATCCTTGCCACGATGTCCGCCGAACTGATGGCGATCATCGCCGTTGGCGTGGCCATCGCGGGGCTCCTGCTCACCGGGCAGCGCACCGTGCGCCAAGAGAACGTCGACCTCCGTGGAGAGGTGGGCCAACTGAGGGAACGCATGGGCCCCCTCGAGGGGCTGCTTGAAGGCCTGCGCGACGCGATCGGTACCAGGTTGGCCGCCTGACGCGCCAGGCATCGCCTCCCCGCGGACGATTCGACGGGACCCACGCGGAAGACGACGCATGTCCACTGTCCTGCACACGCCCCTCGCAAGCCCGATGACCTGGAAGGCCGACACCCTCCTCGAGGACGACGGCCTCGTCGTGCTCGACCCGGACTGTCTCGCCGAACTCGATGCCGCCGCCGCTGAACTCGAAGCGAACCCGCTGCCGACCGAGACGCTCTCGCCGGAGTTCTTCGAGATGCCCGCCTGCGCGGCCAGGATGCAACGCGTACGCACGCAGGTGTACGACGGCATCGGTTTCGCGATCATCGACCGGCTGCCCGCCGAGCGCCTGTCAAAGCAGACCACCACCGGCCTCTACTGGCTGCTCATGTCGCTCGTGGGGCGGCCCGTCGCTCAGAAGTGGGACGGGACCCTGCTCTACGACGTCCTGGACACCGGGAAGAAGGCGGGGCCCGGCACCGGCGTACGTTCCTCCAAGACCAACGGCCACCAGGGCTACCACACCGACAACGCCTTCAACCTGGCGCCGGACTGCGCCGCCCTGCTCTGCCTGCAGACCGCGAAGTCCGGGGGCGTCAGCGGTCTCGTCAGCCTGGAGACGGTCTACAACATCCTGCTGGCCGAACACGGCGACCTGGTGCCGCGCCTTTACGAGCCGGTCTACTGGGACCGCCAGATGGAGCATGCGCCCGACGATGCGCGCGTCTCGTTCCAGCCTGTGTTCGAGGCCGACGGGGACCGTGTCCTCGCCAACTACTCGCCTTTTCTCGTCCTGGCGGGATACCACCTGAGGAACGAGCCGCCGGACCCGCATACTCGGGCCGCGATCGACGCCCTGATCGAGGTCCCGGAGCGCGACGGTCTCGGCAAGTCCTTCGTCTTCGAGCGGGGGCAGATCCAGATCGTGAACAACCGGCGCATCGGCCACCGACGCACGGCCTTCGAGGACTGGGACGAACCGGAACGCCGTCGGCACCTCGTGCGCATCTGGCTGCGGGACGGCGGGCGGCCTTTCTATCACGGCTGACGCAGGGCCCGATACGGGGCCGCCCCAGCCCCTGGGGTCGTACCGGCCGGTGGCCCGGGTGACATCACTGATGTGGGGCGCCGGTGGCTACGCCAGCGGATTCTCCCAGGCGAGGCCCTCCAAGCGGGCGAAGTCCCCGTCGGCGGAGCACAGGGTCAACCCGTGTTCGATGGCCAAGGCCGCCAGGTGTGCATCCGGCACCAGGTTCGCGCGCCCTTCGGCGGCGGGGATCAGCGCCGCGAGGACTTTCCGGTGGCGATCCGTGGGTAGCGGAATCCAGACCGTGTCCCCCACAAGCCAGGACTCCACCTGCCTCCAGGCCGCAGACATCGCGGAAGGACGGCCGAAGATGCGCGGATTGGTCACGGGCCTCACGAACCCGAGCAGACTGGGCCACGGCATGGCGACGCGAGCCATACCGTTGATGTGCGCATCCAGCCACGCATCCTGACCTCTGGTGCTGCGGCATGGACCCCACGTACGCGTACACGAGCAGGTTCGCGTCCACGGATCATCGAAACGCCTCACCCTCGGCCAGCGCCAGTACTTCCGAGACATCGTCCAGGCTGCCGACCAGGCATCGGCCCAAATCCACGGAAGGGGTGCGATAGACACCTCCGCGTTTCCTGGGTTCTTCCATCTCCTGCAAGCCGCGCCGGAGGGCCTCGTTGACGACTGCCTTCAGGCTACACTCGCGCGCACGCTGCAAGCGCTGCACCGTGGCCGCGACATCCGCATCCAACGTCAATGTCGTCCTCATGCATCGCAGCATAGCTTTCGTGATGCGTTGATGTCCGTGTCCATCCGACGTCCGGATGGCCCATAGGGCAGAATGGCGTCTTTTCTGCAACGCGCTCCATCACGACATCCCTCGCCGATCTCGCGGACCGGCCACCGGGACGAGGCCCTCACATGACCAACCCCTACATCATCTACGGCGGCGAACTCAGCTACTTCACGCGCAAGCTGGAGGCGGCCTGCATCTTCTACGGCATCGACTTCGAGATGCGCAGCAGGAACCGGCACGACCCGGCTGACATCGAGCATCGCTCGGGGACGCACCAGGTGCCGGTGCTGCAGACGCCGGAGAACTGGATGATCGGCGACACGACGCCGCTCATGCACCTCCTCGACGCCCGCTTCCCGCACCGGCGCATGTTTCCGGAAGGGCCCATCGGCGTGCTCGTGCAGGTCGTCGAGGAGTACTTCGACGAGTGGATCGCACGCACGATGGTCCATTACCGCTGGCACTACCCGGACAGCGCCCTGTTCGCCTCGACGCGGATGGCGGACGGCATGCCGGAGGTGGCCGAGCGCGTGCGCGGCTGGGGGCCGAGGGCGTGCCGGGCGACCGGCACCGAGTCCGAGGCGCAGCGCCGGGCGGCGGAGGACGAGTACGTGCGCATCCTCCAAGCCACCGAAGCGCAGCTCGGCAAGACCCGCTACCTGCTCGGGGACCGGCCCTGCGCGGTCGACTGCATCGTGCTTGGTGGTCTCCGCGCCCACACGTACATGGACCCGGACCCGAAGAAGGTGACCGCTGGCTATCCCGGGGTTGTCGCGTTCTCGGAAGGCTCCGCGGACGACTGGGACGGGAGCGGAAATCTCGCCCCCTTCCCGGCGTCCACGGATTTCGCGCGCTTCGTGCTCGACGAGATGCGCACGACGTACCAGCCTTACGTGCTGGCCAATAGGGAAGCGCAGCAGGCGGGCGCGAAGGCGTGCCGCGCAGAGGTCTACGGCGAGGACGTCAGCTACCTGTCGCGGCCCTATCCCGAGCAGTCACGGCAGATGATCCTCGACAAGATCGCGTACGCGCTGTCCGAAGCGGATCGGGAACGGGTCACGGAGTGGCTCGTTGGCGCCGGTCTGCATTGCTTCCTTCGCGACGCGTGACCGCGTAGGCGGCCGCTACGCGATCGCCCTTGTCGAGACCGCGTAGGGACTCGGGGTCGCGTAGCCCCCCCCCGGGGGGAGCGGAAGGGGAGGAGCAGCCGGGGGGTGGCGGGGGGCGAG
>VXNE01000609.1 GCA_009840715.1 Gammaproteobacteria bacterium | reverse complement strand
GGCGAGGCCGTCGCTCTGGTTCATGTTGTGGGGGATGGCGAGGGCCTCGATGCCCTCTTCGCGGAGCCCGTCGAGCCAGGTCCAGAGGTCTTCCGGGTCGCCGGAGTCGCGCGAACTGAAGGGGATGTCGGGCGCGCTGCCGCGGAACACCACGTTCCGGTGCAGGTGGCGGTTGCCGGGCGTCGGCGTGTACTCGTAGCCGATGAAGGTGGTGAACGTGCCGGGGTCGTTGTGACGCTCGGCCGCTTCGATGCTCTTCGCCCAGGCGTGCGCGATGACCGCGGGGCCCACGAGTTCGTGGTTCTCGTCGCCGAGCGCGAACAGCGCCGCGATGACGTCGGCCAGCGCGTTGGAAGCAGACGAAAGCCGGTCGGCTTCGGCATGGCCGTAGGTCGGGCTCGTCGGGTCGAGAAGCGCCTCGTTCGCGCCGAGGTACGCCGCGTGGTCGCTCACCATGAGGAAGTCGAGCGGCGCGCCGGTGATCCGGAGCATCGTGCCGTCCGGGTGCGGGATCGCCTCGCCCTTGGCGTAGTTGTAGGCGTGGTCGGGCGTGGTGCGCACGCCGCCGGCCATGAAGGCGTCCATCGAGTACACGGTGTGGATGTGTGTGTGGCCGATGTAGGCGTTGCGTTCGGGGCCGTCCGCGGCGTGGACGGTCGCGGCCACCACCGAGGCCAGAAGGGCGGTTGTCGTCGTTCTCATGATTGCCTCCGTCACACTAGCCGAGATTCCCGAGCCACTCGGCGATCCCGCGCCCGATGTCGTCCGGGGAGTCTTCCTGGACGAAGTGCGCACCGCGCACGGTGATCTCGGCCTGGTTGGGCCAGGTGCGGCAGAACTCCCGCTGCGCGCCGGTCAGCATCGCGCCCGGTTCGGCGTTCACGAACAGCTTTGGCACTTCGCACGACGCCAGCCAGTCCGCGTAGGCCGCGGCGATCTCGCAGACGACGGCGGGCTCTCCGGCGATGGGGATCTGCCGTGGCCAGGTGAGCGTCGGCCGGCGGCTCTCGCCCGGCGTCATGTAGGGGCGCCGGTACGCGTTCATCTCCGCCTCGCCGAGCTTGCGCATGACGGACCCGGGCAGCACGCGTTCGACAAACATATTGCGCTCGAGTACCAGGTCCTCGCCGGCGTCGGAGCGGAAGCCCTGGAAGATGCCCGCCGCGGCCTCCGGCCAGTCGTCCCAGCTCGGGATGGGCCGGACGATCGCTTCCATGTAGGCGATGCCGCGCACGGCGTCCGGGTGTCGGCGGGCCCAGTCGAAGCCGAGCGCCGACCCCCAGTCGTGCACCACCAGGGTGACGTTCTCCACGACACCGAGCGTCTCGAGCAGCGCGTCCAGGTACTCCCGGTGCTCCACGAAGCGGTAGCGGTCCGGCCCCGAATCGTCGAGCTTGTCCGAGTCGCCCATGCCGATCAGGTCGGGGGCGATGCAGCGGCCGAGACCTTCGAGATGGGGGATGACGTTCCGCCACAGGTACGAAGAGGTCGGGTTACCGTGCAGGAGGACGATCGGGTCGCCGCTGCCGGTCTCGACGTAGGCCATGCGCTTCCTGAGGACTTCCGCGTACTGCTTCGGATAGCGCTCGAGTCCCGACACGTCCGGTCCGGGCTCGAGGCCCGGCAAGAACATCGCGTCCGCGCCGGGCGCGTGTTCGACCCGAATCGGAACGATCTCGGAGTACGCGTCGCTCGCCCACCACGCCTTGAGGTCGTCCATGGTCGGGAAGCGGAGGATGACGTTGTGGTTCGGCGGCTCGTCGCCGTCCGCGCGCTCCGCCGGGCCGGCGGCGAGGATCCAGCCGCCGTAGGGCTTGATGGTCTGGAGGATGCCGCGCTGGTAGGCGCGAAAGCCGTCGGGGTTGCGGATCTGGAGGTGGGCGACGAGGAAGGCGGCCATGGCGGCTCCTTGGGGAAAGGCGCAAACGTCCGATGGTTTCACACGCCGGGCGCGCAGTCACGCGGGCGGGGTGCGGGCGATCGCCCAGACGCGCACGCGGCGCGCGCTCGCGTCGAGCAGTGTTCGGGCGAGCTCTGCGGCGGTGGCGCCGGTGGTGAGCACGTCGTCCACCACGGCGACATCGGCCCCTGCCAGAGCTGCCCCGCAGCGGAAGGCGCCGCGGAGACTGCGTCGCCGGGCCGCCGCATCGAGGGACTGCTGCGGGGCGGTGTGACGGATCCGGGTGACGCTGCGGTAGTCGACGGGCAGGCCGCCTGGCCGTGCGATGCGTGCTGCCAGGAGCGCGGCCTGGTTGTAGCCCCTGGACACCCGCCGCCGCCAGGTGAGGGGTACCGGGACCAACACATCCGGTGGCGATTCCGCGTGGAAGGCGTCGCGGCCCAGATATGCAAGGACGCGGGCCTCGAGCAGGCCGTTGCCGCGCTTCAGCCCGTGGATCAGACGCGTCAGCGGCTGGCGGTACCAGAACGGGGCGACGGCCGCTTCGTACGGCGGCGGGGCGAGTTCGCAGGCCGGACATACGCCGCCGGCAACTGGCGTCGGCCCGGCACAGCGCGGGCAGGGGTCGATGTTGCGCGGCAGGTCGGACTCGCAGGCCGCGCACAGGTCGAGGGGCCGGTGGCTGCGGCTCCGGCACAGGACGCAGACGCCTGGCATGAGGCGCCAGAGGAGACTCTGCATGGGACCGGCGAGGTTGGTCGGCGTGGCGGCGTGGCGACAAGGAGTACGCGGTCGTCGCGACCGCGATGCAGGAGATTTGCCCGGGTCAGTGCACGCCGTCGACGATGTCGTCCAGGAAGGCGCGGGCGCCGCCTTCGGTGAATCCGGTCAGGAAGGTCTTGCTGCGGTCCGGCAGGTCCGGGCCGGTCTCCAGCCAGGTGGTGTCGGCGCTGTCCGGCGATTCCGCGAAACGCCAGCCCCGGATCTCGGCGACGTAGCGCTCGGGGTGCAGGAGCCAGTCGATGGCCGCCGAGTCCCAGGGATGGAAACCGCTCTCGCCCGGGACCGTCCGACGCCAGTAGTCGAGCCACGGGAGCGTGCGCGGGAGGAAGTGCTCCCGGATCGCCGACGGGCTGAGCCGTTCGAGGTCCCGGGCGCCAAGGGACACCTGGCTCGTCAGCTCGAAGCCGGCCATCGTTACGGGTACCCCGTGCTCGAGAAGCGCGCGTGCGGCGTCGATGTCCTGCTCCACGTTGAAGTCGTTGACGGGCCCCTTGCCGTGCAGGAAGAAGCGGTTGCCGGCGCTGCGGCCACCCACGATGACGACGGACAACGCGTCGGCGAGGTGCTCCGGATAGCGCTCCGCCAGCAGGCCGAGGTTGGTCAGTGGGCCGATGGCCGCGATGTGCGCGGGCTGACGGGCCAGGACTTCGGCCATGAACTCCACCGCATCGTTGGTCCCGCTGCGGATGGCGGCAAGCGGTGCCGCGGCCCCGGTCGCAACGCGTACCGAACCGCCCTTCAGGGCGACGATCTCGCGGGCAATCGGATCGGCCAGCGCGAGTGGTGCGTTGCCGAACACGGTGGTGATCCCAAGCACGTCGATCTTCGGCGCGTTGAGCGCGGCGACGATGGCGTAGGCGTCGTCTACGTCCCGCGGCCGGCCCTCGTGTTGCCCCCCGCGGGCCCCTGCGGTTGGGGTGTAGCGGGGCAGAGTAATCACGGTAGGA
>VXNE01000555.1 GCA_009840715.1 Gammaproteobacteria bacterium | reverse complement strand
CACCCCTTCTCACTCCCTTGCGTCTTTCGGCGTGGGGTCGTTGATGTTTAATCTCGCGTGGTGGAGGGCGGTCTCCGCGGAGACCGACGCACAGTGGAGAGCGTGCCGCGGCGTTCTTGGGATCACCGCAGACGCTTGGCCGGACGAGACCGACCGCAAGGCGGACGAGTTGGCGGTGGACGCCGCCGTGTCAGCGGCCGCAGCGCGTTGGGACAAGGAGGAACTCGAACGGGCGCTGTGCGATGCGGGGGTTCCGGCGGCCGCAGTTCGGGGTGCGGACGAAGTGGTGGGCGATACCTTGCTGCGCGAGCGCGCCCACCTGGTGCAAGTAACGCACCCGGAGACCGGACCTCTTTGGCAGAGCGGCCTGCCGGCCATCCTGAGCGGGACCCCGGGCGGTGTGACGCGTCCCGCGCCGTGCCTTGGGGAGCACTCCTTCGAGGTGTTCGAGCGCTTCCTGGGCATGCGGCGCCCGGAATACGACGCGCTGGTCGAGCGCGGTATCACCGGCGAGGGGGAGTACCCTTGAACCGGGCGTACGCCTCTGTCGCTTCGCTCACGGCTTGGCCCACGGATCGACCAGTTCGATCTCCATGTCCGCGAAGTCCCGAACGTTCCGCGTTGCGACCGTCAGGCCTCGAGATCGCGCGATCGCGGCGATCTGGCAGTTGCCTGGCGCGACGGGGCGACCGGCAATACGGCGGGAGGCGGCGATGTTCGCGTATTCGCGTGCGGCGCGGCTGTCGAACGGCAGCAGCCTGTCCTCGAAGTCTTCCCGCAGAATCGCCTCCACCGCGCCGGCCAGCGCGTCCCGCCGCCGTCCAGCCGGCAGCAGCGCAACGCCGTAGCGCAGCTCCGCCTCGCCAACTGCCGAGAAACACAGATCCGCCGCCTCATGACCTGCGACCCAGCGCTCTACCGTGGGATTCGGAGACGGGCGCAGCAGTTCGGAAACGACATTGGTGTCCAACAGCACGGCCATCTTGTCGGCTCAGTCGAACGACGCGGCCTCGCGGGCCGGCTCCCGTGGCGGCAGCTCAAGCTCCACGCCGCCAAGCGGCGCGATCCGGGCGCGTATGGCAGCGGCCAGATTGCGAGCGTGCGGCTTTTGCTCGACGGCGTCGCGCAGAATCAGCCGCGCTTCCTCCTCCATGGACCGCCCGTTACCGGCGGCCCGCACGCGCAACCTGGTCTTCACCTCGTCGTCCAGATTGCGGATCGTGATACTGGCCATGGACCTGTTGCACCTCCTTCGCTGCCCGCAATGTACGCGGCGATTTGCGATGCAATCAAGCAGGTAGCCGCTCACCGGGGACACCCTCTCAGTGACTGGCCGAAAGCCACCGGCCGCCATGCCACACACCGGCACTTGCCCCCCGGGTCGCCCGTCCGACAAACTCCCGGACATGAGCGACGTCCTCTACGAAGTCACAAACCACGTGGCGCGCATCACCGCGAACCGACCGCGCTACCACAACGCGCAGAGCCGCCGCCTGCTGGAAGACCTCGATGCCGCGTTCGCGGACGCCGCGGCGGACCGCGACGTGCACGTCATTGCGCTGTTCGGGGCGGGAGAGCACTTCTCGGGGGGGCACGACCTGGGGACGCCGGAGGAACGCGCGGACCGCGAGGAGCGGCCGCTGCAGGAGGGGCTGCGCGGCGTCTTCGATCACTCCCGCGAGCAGTTCGTCGAGAAGTCGATGCGCTGGCGCAACGTGCCGAAGCCGACCATCGCCGGCGTGCAGGGGTACTGCATCTTCGGCGGCTGGATCGTCGCGTCGGCCATGGACATCGTCTACGCGGCGGAGTCGGCGATGTTCCTGGGCTCGAACTTCCAGTTCTTCACCGTGCCCTGGGACGTGCATCCGCGCAAGGCCAAGGAGTTCCTGTTCGAGTCCCGCTTCATCGACGCGGAGGAGGCGGCCCGGCTCGGGCTCGTCAATCGGGTGGTGCCTCGCGACCGTCTCGAAGCGGAGGTCCTGGAGTACGCCGAACGCGTCGCGCGCAACGATCCCTTCCAGCTCCGGATGATCAAGCTCGCGGTAAACCAGATGCAGGATGGCCAGGGCTTCCACGCCCACATCACGAGCGCCCACGCCATGCACGTGCTCTCCGCGCAGGGGGAGCGGGACCCGGATTACGCCCTCAAGGTGCCGGCGGGACGCCGCCGGCCGATGGTGCAGCGCGCCATGGAACACTATGAAGCCGCGAAGCGCAGGGACGGGTAACGCTCCGGCCCGCGGCGACCGCGCGGTACGCACGGCGCTGACGGAACTGCCGGAAGCGGAGGTGCGGGCGCTGCTCGACCTGCCGACGTCGGCGGTGATCGCCTTCGTCGATGGGAAGGGCTACCCACGGCTGGTGCCCTGCTGGTTCCTGTGGTGGGAGGACGCCTTCTACACGACTAGCGGTGCTGACAAGTTCCACGTGCGTTCGATTCGCGCGAACCCGCGCGGGTCCTTCTGCGTGGAGCGCCAGGAGTTGACGGTGGAACGGATGTCCAACCGCCAGGTGAAGGGCGTGGGCACGTTCGAGATCCTGGAGTCCGGAGTGGCCGAGTGGGGTGCGCGGATTCGCCGCAAGTACCTCGGGTCCACGCCCTGGCCGGTGGCGGATAGCGGCGAGGGCCGCATCGTGCTCCGGCTGGCCCCCGAGCGCCTCAGCGCGCACGGAGGCGATATCACGCTGTCGCGCGGCTGAGGTACCCGGCCACCTCGTCCCGGCCGCCGCGCAGGACGATACGGTCCTCCTTCCGCGAGAGCTGGTAGTCGTACATCGGGTCGTAGTACCAGTCGAGGAGCATGGCGATCCAGGCGTGGTGCCGCTCGGGCTCGCCGCGCTCGAAGGCCTCCTGCATCGCCTGGCCCACGGCGCTGTGCCGTTCCCCGCCGAGGCGGCGCCGAATGTTGTCGAGGGCCTGCTCGAGGCGAGTCCGGGCGCCCTCGTCCGCGGCGACGTACCCGCGGTAAATGTTCGCGATGCGGTCCGCGCGACCGGTCTCGACCACTACGACAGGCGCTTCCTGCATCCCCTCGAAAACCCTGCCGGGGACGGCCAGACGCCCGATCGTGCGGCTCTCGTCCTCGATCGCGATCGGGGTTTGGGGCGATGCTCCGGCATCGCGCGTCAACCGCAGGATCCACGCGGCCAAGGCGTTCTCGAAAGCGATCGGAGGGGGCTGTGGCGTGTCCCGCTTGCCGAAGGCCGAGCCACGGTGGTTGGCCAGTCCCTCGAGATCCACGTGGCGCGGAAGCGCCGTGAGGATGCCGGTCTTGTCGGAGCCGGCGCGACCGGCGAGCACGATCCAGGGAGTGTCCCGCCCCAGGGTCTTGAGGCAGAAGCTCCGGAGCGCCTTGAAGCCGCCGGCCACCCGGGGCACGGTGCGGCCGGCGACTCCGAGCCACTGCTGGGCGATCTCGGACCGCAGGCCTCCGCGCCAGCAGTAGAGCGCGCCGTCGGGATGCCGCTCCCCCCAGGCGCGCCAGGCTTCGATGCGCCGCTCCCGGGTGTCTCCCGAGACGAGCTCGTGGCCGAGTTCGAGCGCGGCGTCGCCCCCCGCCTGCTTGTAACGTATGCCGACCTGGTGCCGCTCGTCGTCAGTGAGCAGCGGCAGGTTGACGGCCTCGGGAAACGCGCC
>VXNE01000643.1 GCA_009840715.1 Gammaproteobacteria bacterium | reverse complement strand
GTCCGCGCCGCGCGACGGCCGCGACCCGACCGAACCGCCGCGCTGATCCGAGACTCGGCGCGGACGCCGCAGAAGCCGGCGTGCCCACGCTCCTCGACCTCCTCGCCTCCAACCCGGAGACGCGCGCGGACGCGGCTATCCGTGCGCCCGGGCGCACGGAGCTCACGTACCCCGGCCTCTTGGCCCAGGTGGAAGGAACCGGTCGCGCGCTCCGCGGGGCGGGTGTCAGCGACGGCGACCGTGTCGCGATCGTGCTGCCCAACGGCCCCCCGATGGCGAGCGCCTTCGCGTGCATCGCCCCCTGGTGCGCCGCGGCGCCCCTGAACCCGGCCTACAAGGCGGACGAGTTCGACTTCTACCTGTCCGACCTGGACGCCACCGCGTTGATCGTCGCGGCGGGTGACGACACGGTCGCCCGGGACGTCGCGGCACGTCGCGGCACGCGCGTCATCGAGCTCCTGGAGTCAGACGCGGCGGGCGCGTTCACGCTCGACGTCGGAGGCGAAGCGGCGGCGGCGCCACCGGACGCGGAGGCGGTCGCGCTCGTCCTGCACACGTCGGGGACGACCTCGCGCCCCAAGATGGTCCCGCTGACCCAGGCCAACCTGTGCGCGTCGGCCCGCAACATCGCGCACACCCTCGCGCTCGGTCCGTCCGACGTCTGCCTGAACGTCATGCCCCTGTTCCATATCCACGGACTCATGGCGCCGGTCCTGGCGACCCTCGCGAGCGGCGGGTCCGTGTACTGCACGCCGGGCTTCGACGCGCTGCGCTTCTTCTCCTGGCTGGAAGACGCGGACCCCACCTGGTACAGCGCGGTGCCGACAATGCACCAGGCCGTCCTTGCGCGCCTGCCGCGTAACCGGGACCGCGCGGCCCGCACGCGGCTGCGTTTCATCCGGTCCGCCTCGGCGGCGTTGCCGGCGCAGGTGATGGCGGCCCTGGAGGAAGGGTTCGACGCTCCCGTCATCGAGGCGTACGCGATGACGGAGGCCGCGCACCAGATGTGTTCCAACCCGCTCCCGCCGGCGCCGCGCAAGCCGGGGATGGTCGGGCCGGCGGCCGGCCCGGAAGTCGCCGTCATGGACGAGGCGGGCGGCGTCGTGCCGGCGGGAACGGAGGGGGAGATCGTCATCCGCGGCGACAACGTGATGCGCGGCTACCTCGCCAACCCGGCGGCCGACGCCACGGCGTTTCATGGCTCGTGGTTCCGGACGGGGGACCTCGGCTACCTGGACCCGGACGGTTACGTCAAGGTGACGGGCCGCCTGAAGGAGATCATCAACCGGGGCGGAGAGAAAGTCGCGCCGCTCGAAGTGGACGACGTCCTGCTCGACCACCCCGACGTGGCCCAGGTCTGCACCTTCGCGCTGCCTCACGCGCGGCTCGGCGAGGAGGTCGCGGCGGCCGTTGTGCGCACGCCCGATGGCGGGATCGACGAAGCTGCCTTGCGCGCCTTCGCGGCCGAACGCCTCGCGGACTTCAAGGTGCCGCGGACAGTCGTCTTCGTCGACGAGATTCCGAAGGGCGCGACGGGGAAGATCCAGCGGATCGGCCTCGCGCGGGCGCTCGGTCTCGCGTCATGAAGGTCTGCGTGTTCGGGGCGGGGGCGATCGGCGGGTTGCTCGCCGTCCAGTTGTCGCGCGCGGGCGCGGAGATATCGGCAGTGGCGCGCGGCCCGCACCTCGCGGCGATGCGGGAACGGGGGCTCGTCCTGGAAATCGGGGGGCGTCGCCTGACCGCCCGCCCGGAAGCGACGTCGGACCCAGCCGCCCTGGGTCCCCAGGACTACGTCGTCCTCACCCTCAAGGCGCACTCGATCCCGGGCGTGGTCGATGCCATCCAGCCGCTGCTCGGCCCGGAGACCGTTGTCGTCAGCGCCGTCAACGGCATCCCCTGGTGGTACTTCCATGGTCTCGACTCGCCGTTCGCGGGCCGCCACGTCGAGAGCGTCGACCCGGGCGGGGCCATCTGGCGCGGGATCGGCCCCGAGCGCGCGCTGGGCTGCGTCGTCTACCCGTCCTGCGAGGTCGTCGCGCCCGGCGTCGTGCGGCACCTGGCGGACGACAAGTTCAGCCTCGGCGAGCCGTCCGGGGCGCGCAGCGACAGAGTCCGCGCGTTTGCCGCGCTATGCGTGGACGCGGGGATCAAGGCCCCGGTCCGCCCACGGCTCCGGGACGAGATCTGGGTGAAGCTGTGGGGCAACATCGCCTTCAACCCCTTGAGCGCGCTCACGGGGGCGACCCTCGACGTCCTGGCGACGGAGCCCGACACGAGAGCCATCGCGCGCGACATGATGGTCGAGGCGCAGCACGTCGCGGAGGCGCTCGGCGTGCGTTTCGCCGTCGATGTGGACCGACGCATCGACGGGGCGGCACGTGTCGGCGCGCATCGGACCTCGATGCTGCAGGACCTCGAACGGGGCCGCCCGCTCGAGAACGATGCCCTGGTCGGCGCCGTCCAGGAACTCGGGAGACTCACGGGCATCCCGACGCCGACCATCGACCTGGTGCACGCACTGTTGCGTCGGCGCGCTGCGTCCCGGGACTGAAACCCGCCCCCACGTTTCACTCCGGCGCCCGCCAAACGGCGCTATCATCGTGGCCGCCAGGTCGGCGAGCAGAGGTCGTGCGATGACGTACAGGCGGGCAATCGTGGCTGTGGACGTGGTCTCCGATGCGGCCGATACCGTCATCGCGCGGGCAACGCAGGTCTGCGGGGATGCCGAGGTCACCGCGGTACACGTCGTCGACGAGGGCTATCTCTACTTCAGCGACGAGGTGGCCATTCCGGGGGTCGCCGACCTCCACGACAAGGTGCTGCAGGAGTCGGCCCAGCGGCTCGAGGCCGTGTGCGCACTGGCCGGGATCGAGCACCGGACACTGCTCGAGGGCCATGCCGCCAACGAAATCCATCGCTATGCCGAAGAGCAGGGCGCAGACCTCGTCGTCATGGGCGCCCACGGCCGCCACGGCTGGCGGCTGCTGCTCGGCTCCACCGCCAACGCCGTGCTGCACGGCACCGTCTGCGACGTGCTCTGCGTCCACATTCCGGAGGAGGTGGAGCCCTTCCGCGAGGTCCTGGTCGCCGTCGACTCGACGGTGGAGGCGGCGGCGGTGGTCGAGCGCGCCGTGCAGGTGGCTGCGCGCACGAACGCGCGGGTGTCGCTCGTCTCCGTGATCCGTCCGCTCGAACACGCCTACGCCGGCGTAGACATCGCCGCGTACGGCGATTCCGCCGTGCGTTTCGCCCACGAGGCCGAGCAGGAAGTCGAGCAACAGGTGAACCGGCTCGCGGACAGCTTCGACGTACGCGGCGAACGGCTGGTGCGCCGCGGTCACCCGGCGGAGGAGATTCACGCGGCGGCGGACGAACTCTCGGCCGACCTCGTCGTGGTGGGTACCCACGGCCGTCACGGCTTCGCGCTGCTGCTTGGTTCGACGGCGAACGCGGTGCTGCACGGGGCGAAATCGGACATCCTGGCGGTGCGGGTGGGGCGCTGAAGAACACGAGTTTCGGCTGCGTTCGGGGCACGGCGCAGAGTCCAAGCGCTTCTGTAAAGAAAATTCAATAACAATCAATACGTTAAAACGTGCTCGCACGGTACGTTCGTGGCTACTCGGAGTCCGGCCCACGGGCGCGCCCGACATCCG
>VXNE01000368.1:1357-3655 GCA_009840715.1 Gammaproteobacteria bacterium | reverse complement strand
CGCCGACACCGGGCAGTTCCTCTCGGGTCGCAACTACGTGCCGGTGAACTGGGCCAGCGGCTTCGACGAGGACGGCCGGCCCATCTACCTGCCCGACGCGCGCTACTGGGAGCAGCCGGACGGCCAGGCCGTGGTCTCGCCCGCCGGCATGGGGGCCCATAGCTGGGATGCGCTCGCGTTCGATCCCGACAAGCACGTGGTGTTCATTCCCGCCCAGACCATGCCGACCCTCCAGGGGGCGGTTGGCATCGGCGATGGGCTCACCGCCGAGCTGGGCGTCTCGTTCGACGGCCGTTACGGGAGCAAAGGACATCCGGGCTGGGAGGCCTTCGGCGAACTCGTGGCCTGGGACCCGGTGCTGCAGACGGAGGTCTGGCGCCAGCGCCACGCGCTGCCCATGAACGGCGGCGCGTTGCACACGGCCGGCGGTCTCGTGTTCCAGGGCCTCGCGGAGGGGTATCTGGTGGCCTACGACGCCGCGACCGGCGATCGGCTCTGGTCGGCGCCGGCCGGCGGCACGGTGCGCAGCGCGCCGTCGACGGTGATGGCGGACGGGAAGCAGTACATCGTGGTGGCGAGCGGAAACGTCGCCACCGCCGCCGGTGGGACCGGGTTCTCGGACTACAGTTCCGTGCCGCGGGCGCGCAGCCGCCCCCGCCTGCTCGCGTTCGCCCTCGACGGCAGCGCTCCGGCGCCGCCGTGGGCGGAGATCCCGTACTTCCCGGCGCCGCTCGAACCGCGTCCCGACACGGCCCTGGCGTCGGCCGGCAAGGACCTCTTCGAAGCCTACGGCTGCATGACCTGCCATGGTCCCGAGGGCGTCTCGGCCGTGGCCGTGCTGGACCTGCGCATGCGGCCGCCGGCGAGCGTGGAGTACCTGCAGACCGTGCTCGGAGGGGCGCTGGCCGCGCGCGGCATGCCGGCCATGGAGATGACGGACGAGGGCGCGGAGGCCCTGCGAGCCTACCTGGTCGATCGCGCCTGGGACGCGCACGAGGCGCAGGAAGCCGCCTCGGGACAGTAGGGGAGACCCTTGTGGTCTCCCGTTCCGTGACGGAGCATCAAGCACACACAATCAGGGAACCAGGGAGAAACCGCGATGGCGGAACAGCCAGCAACCGTAGAGCAGACACAGACCAGCGGCGCGCCCGTGCGCATCGACCCGGCCGTGCTGGCCGGGCAGGGCCTCGACCCGGGGCCGGAGCAGGACGGCGTCCAGTCAGCCTTCAAGTCCGTTTTCGAGGGCGACATCGTCTCCTCGGTGTTCGAGTCGGGACCGGGTACGCTTCAGGTCGACGGCCTCCCTTACGACGAGTTCATCTACATCCTGGCCGGCGAACTCGTGCTGACCGGTGCGGACGACGGCGTGGCGCACACCTTCCGGACGGGCGACCACCTGGTGCTGCCCAAGGGTTGGACCGGCACCTGGCAGATGCTCGGCGACCCCTACCGGGAACTCATCGTCGTCGAGACGCAGACCTACCTGCAAAGCCTGAAGGACCTGGGCATAGACCTGTAGGGGAGACCCTCGTGGTCTCCCGTGCCGCCGTCTCCCGTGCCGCCGTCTCCCGTGCCGTGGTCCCGCGCCGATGATCCGACACAGGAGCGCACCGGGATCGATTCGTGCCCTGACCGGCTGCCTGTTCGCGCTGGGACTGGCCGCCTGCGTGGAACCGACCGGAGACAAGAGCATGGCGATCGAGCAGACCGCGATGAACGTTGGCGCGTATACCTACGACGTGCGCCTTGCGGGTGACGGGGACCCGCTGGTCATTCTCCTGCACGGGTTCCCGGAAACGTCGCACATGTGGCTGCCGCTGCTCGAGCACCTGGCCGCCAACGGCTACACCGCCCTGGCGCCCGATCTTCGGGGGTACAGCCCCGGTGCGCGGCCACCCGGGGCGGAGCACTACGCGCACGCCGCCATGGCCCCCGACATCCTGGCCATGGCCGATGCGCTCGGCAGGGAGCGGTTCCACCTCGTCGGCCATGACCACGGCGCCGGACTCGGCTGGTACATGGCGGCCCGGCACCCGGATCGTCTCATCAGCTGGACGGCGCTCTCCGTGCCGCACATCGACGCCTTCGGCGAGGCGATCGCCAACGATCCCGAGCAGCGCAAGCGCAGCGAGTACATGGATTTCTTCCGGCAGGTGGGCACGGCGGAGGAGGCGCTCTCGGCGAACGACTTCGCGGCGCTGCGGAACGTCTGGAGCGAGTCCGGGCCCGCCGAGATCGAAGAGTACCTGCGCGTCCTGCGGCAGCCGGGGGGCCGCACCAGCCCGCGGCAAGTGGAAC
>VXNE01000368.1:0-1347 GCA_009840715.1 Gammaproteobacteria bacterium | reverse complement strand
ATCACCCGCCCACCACCTATATCTACACGCTTAAGATCGGCGGCAGCGTCAGATGTTTATAAGAGACTCCGCGCCCCCCGGCGCGCTCAACTGGTACCGGGGCGGGCTGACCGTGGAGCGGGAGCCCATTGGCCGGGTCTCCGTGCCGACCCTCATGATCTGGGGCAATCGCGACCAGGCGATCGGACGCCCGGGCGTGACGGCCACGCCACCCCTCATGGACGGCCCTTACCGGCTGGTCGAACTCGACGCCGGACACTGGCTCATTCAGCAAGCGGAGGCCGCTGTACTCCGCGAGACCCTGGCCCACCTGGAGGCGCAGTAGGGAGCGACCCTCCTGGTCCCCCGATGGCGAGAGGATGGCTGGTATCGGGTGTTGCCGGAGGATAGGCTGTCCAGCAAGCGTGGACGGACCGGCGCTTGCGCCGCAAGAGGCAGTGCGTCGAGCGGCGCCACTTGCCGGCAGTCCGGACCAGCCTCGAGAAGCCGACGGAGGAACTCTCCATGCCGACCTACGACCTGCTCCTCAAGGGCGGAACCATCATAGACGGCCAGCGGACGCCCCGGTTCACCGGCGACATCGCGATCGTGGACGGGCGGATCGCGCAGATCGGGCGGGTCGCCGAGTCCCGGGCGTCCCGGGTTTTCGACGCGAAGGACCTGATCGTCTGCCCGGGCTTCGTCGATCTGCACACCCACTACGACGCGCAGGTGTTCTGGGATCCCTACTGCACGATCTCCGGGTGGCACGGGGTCACCTCCGTCGCGATCGGCAACTGCGGCTTCGGCTTCGCCCCGTGCCGGCCCGAGGATCGCAGGCGCTCCATGCTCACCATGGAACGCAACGAGGCGATCCGGGCGACGACCATGGAAGCCGGCATGCCGTGGGACTGGGAAACGATCCCTGAGTACTTGGACAGTCTCGATCGCACGCCCAAGGGCGTGAACCTCCTCGCCTACACGGGGCTGAATCCCGTGATGGCCTACGTCATGGGCGTCGAGGCGGCCAAGAGCCGTCCCGCCTCGCCCGAGGAGCGGGCGCGGATCTGCGCCATCCTGAGTGAGGCGATGGACGCCGGATCGTGCGGTATCTCTGCGCAACTGCTGGGCGAGGACAGCCCGCAGATGGACTATGACGGGACCCCGATGATCACGGACGTGATGTCCCGGGACGACCTGCTCACGTTCGCGGGGGTACTGGCCGAGAAGGGCCGCGGCTTCATCCAGGTGATCGGGGCCAGCAGGAGGTTCACCGAGCAACTGTGCGAGGCGAGCGGCCGCCCGGTGATCTGGAACACGCTCGTGGCGGACACCGACCAGCACGGCATCAACCATGGCGTGTACAAG
>VXNE01000115.1 GCA_009840715.1 Gammaproteobacteria bacterium | reverse complement strand
GGTACATGGACGGCAAGATCAACATCGACGACCTGATCACCCACACCATGCCCCTCGGCGAGATCAACGACGCCTTCGACCTGATGCACGAAGGCAAGTCGATCCGGTCGGTGGTGGTGTACTGACGAGTGATGCGTTGATGCGCATAGGTTCGGTGATATGATGGTTGCTCTAACCACGGTGACCGTTTCATGCGGACTACGTTGACTATCGACGACCCGGTCGCCAGGCAGCTCAGGGATGAGGCCCACCGGACGGGCAGGTCCTTCAAGGCCGTTGTCAACGAGACACTGCGTGCCGGACTAGCGCGGCGCGGCACGCCCCGGGCGCGCCGGCCGTACCGCCTCGAACCCGTGTCGTTGGGCGAAGTAATCGGCGGCCACGACCTCGACAAGGCGCTCGACCTTGCGGCCCGCCTCGAAGACGAGGAGATCATGCGCAAGCTGCAGCAGCGCAAGTGATTCTCGTCGACGCCAACCTGCTGATCTACGCCGTCAACCGCGACGCCCCGCGCCACGAGCGTGCAAGACGCTGGCTGGAAGATGCCCTTTCTGGAACGGATCTGGTCGGACTGCCATGGATCTGCTTGTTGGCTTTTCTCCGTATCACCACGCGTCGGCATGTGCTTGCACGTCCCTTGACAGTCGAGGAGGCGGGTCGCTTCGTTCAATCATGGCTCGATGAGCCGGTCGTGGAAACAGTATCGCCGGGCCCAGGTCACTGGCAGGTGCTTTACAACCTCATCCGCGCTACCGGAACGGGCGGCAACCTGACATCGGATGCCCACATCGCGGCGATGGCCATCGAGTCGGGTGCCTCGGTCTACTCCGCGGACTATGACTTCAGGCGTTTCCCGGGGCTGTTGCACGTCAACCCCTTGGACGACGCGGGCTGAACGCACTCACGACACGAGGAAGAGACATGGATAGGGAAGTCTGGCTGGCACAGGTCGAAGAGGAGATTTTGGAGCCGGATCTGCCGATCTGCGACCCGCACCATCACCTGTGGGACCACCCGACAAACCGCTACCTCCTGCACGAACTGCTCGCGGACACGGGGAGCGGCCACAACGTGGTCTCCACCGTGTTCATGGAGTGCATGGCGATGTACCGGGCGGACGGCCCGGAAGCCCTGCGCCCCGTGGGCGAGACGGAGTTCGTCAACGGCGTCGCCGCGATGAGCGCGAGTGGCCAGTACGGCGACGGACGCATGTGCGCGTCCATCGTCGGCTTCGTGGACCTGACGCTACCCGAGGCCGGCGGGGCCCTCGACGCGCACATGGCGGCGAGCCCGCGGTTCCGCGGCATCCGCCACGCATCGGGATGGGACCCGAGCGACGCGGTGCGCAACTCGCACACCAACCCCACGGAGGGCCTCCTGGGGGACGGGGCGTTCCGCGCCGGTTTCGCGGAACTCGGCAAGCGCGGGCTGACCTTCGACGCGTGGATGTACCACCACCAGATTGGCGAACTGACGGCGCTCGCCCGAGCGTTCCCCGACCAGCCGATCGTCCTCGATCACTTCGGCGGACCCCTGGGCATCGGTCCCTACGCGGGGCGGCGGGCGGAGATCTTCGCGGCGTGGAAGGACGACGTGGCCGAAGTGGCGCGCTGCGAGAACGTGGTCGCCAAGCTCGGCGGGCTGGTCATGCCCATCAACGGGTTCGGCTTCCACAAGCGCGACACGCCGGCGACGTCCGACGAAATCGTCGCGGTGACGCGGGACTACTACCTGCACATGATCGACTGCTTCGGTCCGGAGCGGTGCATGTTCGAGAGCAACTTCCCCGTGGACAGGCAGAGCTGCTCGTACCACGTGCTCTACAACTCGTTCAAGAAGATCGCCGCCGGGTGCTCGGCTGCTGAGAAGGCGGCCCTGTTCCACGACACCGCGGTGCGGGTCTATCGGGTGGAGACGTAAACGGGGTTCCTGCCGTCAATCCTCGTCCGTCGCTTTCCCGCCGGGTCGATCCAGCCAGCGGAACAGCAGCAGCGCCACCGTCGCCCCGGCGAACTGCGCCACGATGAAGGCCGGCGCGTGCGCCGGGAAGATCCCGGAGAACGTGTCCGTGAACGACCGCGCAACAGTCACGGCCGGGTTGGCGAAGGAAGTCGACGCCGTGAACCAGTACCCGGCCGTGATGTAGAGCCCGACCATGGCAGCGACCGCGTTCGGCCGCACCCGGAGCGTCCCGAGGATGGCCGCGAGCAGCCCGAACGTCGCGACGCCCTCGGCCAGCCACTGCCCGCCGCTGGAACGCGTCTTTGACGACGTCTGGAGCAGTTCCATGTCGAACATGGCATGCGCGAGCATGGTACCCGCGAGCCCACCCGCCACCTGCACGGCAACGTAGGCCAGGGCGAGCGCGACCGCGATCTCGCGGCGCAGCGCGAAGACGAACGTCACCGCCGGGTTGAAGTGCGCCCCCGAAATCGGTCCGAAGATCGTGATGATGACCACCAGGATGGCCCCGGTCGCGACCGTGTTGCCGAGCAGCGCGATGGCGTCGTTGCCGTCCGCCAGCGTCTCTCCCATGATCCCGGAGCCGACGACCGTCGCGAGCAGGAGCAGCGTGCCGACGAACTCGGCGGCGAGTCTTCGGGGCGTGTCCACTCAGGCGCCGGGTCGGGATACCGCCGCGGGGCGGGTTGGAAAGGTCGCGAGCATCGCCGAAGGATACCCGTTGGGTGTTGCGGTTTGACTACTGCGGTGGCGGCTCAGGCGTGGTTGACATGTGATACGCATGTTTTCATGCTGTCCGCATGAGCAAGATGATCCAGATACGCAACGTCCCCGAAGGCATACACCGACAGCTCAAGGCACGCGCGGCGCTCGAGGGCATGTCGATGTCGCTCTACATCCTGCACGAGATGGAAAAGGCGCTCGGGCGGGCGAGGCGTCAGGACGTGCTTGAGGCGATTGCGCGCCGACCGAAGGTCATTCTCGATCCGCCTCCCGCCGACGTTATTCGGGAAGGACGGGAGGAGCGGGGGCCATGACGTGGTAGTGGATGCGTCGATCGCCGTCGAGCTTCTGCTGAACACGGCTCGGGGAGAACGGTTGGCCGCCAGGCTGGGCGACGGCCTCGAGCCCATCTGCGCGCCGCACCTGATCGATCTCGAGGTCGCGAACGCGTTGCGACGTTACGTCGCCCGGGGGCGATTGTCAGCGGAGTCCGCCGAGGAGGCGCTGGAGCATTGGCGTCGTTTGGACGTCGAACGCCATCCGCACGAGGCGTATCTCAGCCGTATCTGGGAGCTGCGCGACAACGTCAGCAGCTACGACGCGGCGTACGTCGCACTCGCGGAGGCGTTGTCCACCACCCTCGTCACGGGCGACCGCCGACTCGCTGGAGCCCCGGGCACGCGGGCGCGGATAGATTTGCTGTAGACCGCCCGGCGACACGCCGGGCGGGCATGGCGGCCAAAGCGGTATAGTCGTTGTCCCACCTTATGGCGGACTACGTCATCCATGCCCGACATCCAGCACCGCACCGTCCAGACCAACGGCATCGACATGCACATCGCCGAGATGGGCGAAGGCCCGCTCGTGCTGCTCTGCCACGGCTTCCCGGAGTGCTGGTACTCCTGGCGCCACCAGCTCCCGGCGCTGGCGGCGGCGGGCTATCACGTCGTCGCCCCGGACCAGCGCGGCTCTGTGTCTTATTCCCATCTCCGCG
>VXNE01000220.1 GCA_009840715.1 Gammaproteobacteria bacterium | reverse complement strand
GCTCGGAGATTTGTATAAGAGTCTGGAGCTGGCCCTGGCGCACGTCAACAGCGACCGTGTCGAAGCCGCCTATCGGCGCAGCGATCTGTTCGAGAAGCGCCGGGAACTCATGGACGCCTGGGCTGGCTACATCGCCTCTGGAATCTAAACCGTAGCAGGGGACGCCCCGCGTCCCCTTGCTCCGATCCCGCGCATCCAACCACAACCCCTTTGCCACACCTGCGGTGGTGGAAACAGCGGGGGGTCGTCGCGTGACTCTGGCTTCCGGTTCGGAACGATTCCCGCGGCTCCCCGCGACCACCATGGCAGGGCGGTACAGTTGCCGTCCCCGCGCGCCACGCCTTCGGCCGCGTTCCACGATGAACTCCGCAGGCAAGTCCGCCAGCTACTTCAACAGCCCATCGATGGCAGCGTCGTACTCGAAGTAAACGGCGATCGTCCATGATTCTTCCCCAAGGCTATAGGGATGTCTGTACTGCAGCAGATCCAACCGGCCGTATCTCCCGTACTCCCTGGTGCATCGGGACAGGCGATTGCGATGTGCTTCCACCTTGTTCGAGCAGGTCTCGGACGTGTACAGCTGCTGATCCCTTCTGTAGGAAAAGATCTGTCCCCGCACCGATTGGTCCGACCGATAAAGCTCGGCCGCCAGGACCGCCGGATCCGAGTCCAATACGGCCTTGAGCCGGGTGGTCTCCGCACGCCGATCTTCCTGGTCATCGATGCGGAGGAGGCCGCCAACGTCGTCAAGCACGGGGCCATAGGCCCGCTCGACAACGCCGTTGTCGAGTGCGCCGTGGACACTGCGGTCGGGAAAAACGACCCGATGGACCCGGAGGATGCCGACCAACAAGATTGCGGGTAGCGCGACCGCCACCCATCGATGCTTGGGCGACCTGGCGTCCGCCTTCAATGCGCGCCAGGCGATCAGCGCGAACAGGGTGGCCGCAACGCCGAACGAGGGCAAAGCGAATCGCGACAGCTCGACATATCCGCCGAGAATCTCCGGAATTGGAGTTCCAGCCTTGAGAAGAGTCAGCAGCACAAACCCGTTGGGGATATAGACGACCGCAAGTCCGACGGGTGCGATCATCGGGGCGAGAATGAGCGTGCCCAGTGCGCAGAACAGGACACGCCGGACCATCAGCGGCAGGGTTACCAAGCGGGCAAGTTGCCACAACGCCAAGAACGCGACTACGCCCAACGCAAAAAGTACCATGGCGGAAATCCTTCTGCCTACGTCACGACTCGCGCCACCTGCAACCAGTGTAGCGCCAGCGCCGCAACGCCGACAGTTCCTGCGCCGGAGGTGGCCGGCAGCACGTAGCGGCGCCGCAGTCCCGCAAAGTCCGTCCGTCTTGGCCTTGAGCGTGTAGCGCGTGCTTCCGCAGTCAACTGGGGGCCAGTCCTTCGCTGGCGCTCCGGCCTCGCTCGCCCGAGGCGACCGCGCTGCGCGCGCGTGACCCCTGTCAGGCACCGACGCACTCCCGCGTCGACAAAGACCGGCATGCACCTTCCAACCCTCTTCGCCCAGTGGAGTGGCAAACTCCCGGAAGGCTTCGTCCGGCCCGCCATCCTCCGCCAGGCCCCGGCCCTGGCGAGGTCGCCGTAGACGAGATCGACACCGCCGACGTGATGGCTGTCCCGCTCCCCACCTGGTCCGCCAAGCGGGTCACCGCCAAGCGCGTCCGGCAGCGCATCGCCGCCGTGATGAAGTGGGCGGTCGCGCACGGCTACCGGCAGGACAACCCGGCGGGCGACGCCGTCTCTGCCGCGCTTCCGAAGAACGCGGTCCCGCAGCAGCACCAGCGCGCGCTGCCCCACGCCGAAGTCGGCGCGGCGCTCGCCCGGGTGCGCCGCTCTCGGGCGTACCTCGTCACCGTTCTCCCCTTCGAGTTCCTCGTGCTCACCGCTTGCCGCAACGGCGAGGTCCGCGGGACCCGGTGGGAGGAGATCGACACCGCCGGGGCGGTCTGGACGATTCCCGCCGAACGCATGAAGGCGGCCAGGGAGCACCGGGTTCCGCTGTCGCCCCGGGCGCTCCAGATCGTCGCGGAGGCGCAGCAGCTCGCCGACCGCCGCGGGCTGGTGTTCCCGTCGCCGACCGGTAAGATGCTGAGCCAGTCCACGATGCCGTCGCTGCTGCGCGACCTGGAGATCGGCGCGGTGCCGCACGGGTTCCGCTCCAGCTTCCGGGGCTGGGCCGCCGAATGCACGGACTATCCGCGCGAGGTCTGCGAGCTCGCGCTCGCGCACGTCAAAAGCGACCGGGTGGAGGCCGCCTACCGGCGTAGCGACCCGTTCGAGAAGCGGCGCAAGCTGATGGACGACTGGGCGGGCTACATCGCTGTCCCGGGATCCTGAGGATCGGTTCTCCGACCGCACCGGATCAACAACGTCCAGGATCGTCGAGGCGTCACCGTCGACGCGTGGCCCGGTATGGGGCGCGAAGACGGTCGGCCGCGCTCTTGCCCAGTGCGGCAAGGACTGCCGGGTCGGCCCGCCTTGGATTGCCAGTCGCGCACTCGAGAGGCGTTCTCCCGAATGAATCCCGTGCGTTCGGCGATGCGCCACCGGCCAACAGCGCCGCGATGGCCGCCGCGTAGGGTGCGGGATCCCGTTCTTCGGCGCGGTCGTGCACATAGGCCGATACCACGGCGTGCAGCGCTGTCGTCCCGTTGTGGTCGCGCGCGTCCGGATCGGCGCCAGCTTCCAGAAGAACGCCGATGTGTTCCACCGGACTCGGTGCGTAGCCCCAGCCGACGCTCTTGGCGACGCTATGGAGAATCGGTTCGAAACCATTGCCGGAATCGTCGGGATCGGCCCCCGCCTCCCGCAGGCGTCGAATCGCGTCGACCTTGACGCGTCTGCGACCGCGCAACGCGGCGGCTGCGTACAGCGGCACGCTGCCGTTGCGGTCCGGCGCGTTGGGGTCGGCGCCGCACTCAATCAGGACCGGGATGGCTTCGGCCTCGCCGTGCAGCGCCGCCTCGAACAGCACCGCGTCGAGATCGACGCCCGACCGGGCCAAGGCGTCTACCACAGCCGGTTCGTTGCGGGACGCCGCTTCCAGCGTCTGCGGCCTGGTGCCCTTCGCGCCGGACTGAATCAGCGCAGTGACGACGGCCAATTCCCGCATCCGCGCCGCCGTCTCCAATTGGCTGCGTGTCCCTTTCGCACCGGACTCGATCAATGCCGCGACCACGTTCGTCTCGGCGGCCCGAGCCGCGTCCATGAGCTGTTTCGCAGTTCCCTTCGCGCCGGCTTCGATCAACGCGCGCACGCGCCGCCTATCGTTGCGGCGCGCCGCTTCCACGAGTTGCGTCCTCAGGGATTGACTGGACACGTTGTCCGTTCCGGTCGAATCGCCCATCCGCCTTCCGTCGCCGCACGGCACGGACTAGACCAATCCGCTCGTCGCCTAACCTGCCGCCACGGTTCCAGAGTGCCCTCCCGCGCTGCCGCGGCCATGTCAGCCTTCCTCATCGTTGATGTTCGCCGCGTCGACGGTCAGCCGGTGTCTGACCGGCCTCGACGCATCGACTTCCGAGTCCGGAATGCGTTGCACAACCAACGGCGACCCGCAAGAGAGCCCATTCAGCACCGAGTGGATCACTACCGCCTCCGCCACGTTCAGCAGATACGGCACCACGTCGACCAACACACTCCGCAGCGAGTATTC
>VXNE01000085.1 GCA_009840715.1 Gammaproteobacteria bacterium | reverse complement strand
TCCTTAGCAGCTGACGGCTGGTTTGAGACGGGCGACATCGTGCGCAGCGACGAGAACGGCTGGCTGTACTTCTCCGACCGCCACAAGGACATGCTGAAGGTCGGGGCGGAAAACGTCGCGGCCTCCGAGATAGAAACCGTGGTCATGCAGACGGGACTCGCCGCCGAATTGGCGGTGGTCGGGCAGAAGCACTACATGCTGGACGAAGTGCCGGTGGTGTTCGTCATTCCCTCCGACCCCGGCATGGACGCGGCGACGATCGAGGAGCGGATCATCGAGCACTGCCGGGTGAACCTCCCCGACTTCAAGGTGGTCCGGAGCGTGCACGTGGTCGACGAGTTGCCGAGATCGACGCTCGAGAAAATCGCGAAGAACGTACTGCGGGACCGCCTGCCCCCCATCACCGAGGGGGCCTGACCGCAGATTCATGAGCTGACGCTGAAGGGGTATCGAATGAAAGCGAAGCAGACGGGATTCCTGTGCCTTGCGGTGACGACCGCGCTGGTGCTGTCCACGGCAGCCTCCGAGGACGCAGGCGGGGACTCGCCAGAGGCGCGGTGCGATCGCCTGTACCTGCTGACCGACGAGGACCATGCGGTGAGCCCGGGCGTGTTCGTCGAGGCGTCGGGCGACGTGCCTGCCCATTGCCGGGTCGACGGCGCCATCGACGGTACGATCCGGTTCCGGGTCACCATGCCGGTCGACGGTTGGTCGGGACGGCTCATGTACCTGGCGCCCGGGGGCCTCGCCGGCGTGATCGGCGACACCACGAGCCTGCTGGACGAAGGGTTCGCCATGGCGACCACGGATTCAGGGCACGAGGAGGCGAACAACCCGGGCTTCTATCGGAACGACCAGGCCAAGATCGACTTCGGCTTTCGGTCGAACCACCTGACCGCCGTGCTGGCGAAGCGTGTGATCGCCGCGTTCCACGGCCGTGAGGTCGAGCGCGCCTACCTCTGGGGTTGTTCCAAGGGCGGCCATGGCGCGCTGATGGAAGCGCTGCGTTTCCCGGACGACTTCGACGGCATCGTCGCCGGAGCGCCGGCGGTCGACCTGGTCACGGGCCTGATCGCCCTCGCGATCGAGAACGCGCGCAGACAGCAACTCCACCCGCTGACCCTCGACGACGTCGCCGTGCTGGAAGCCAATACCCGGCGTGCATGCGACATGCTGGACGGGTTGGAAGACGGCCTGATCGGAGATCCGCGGAAGTGCACGGTGGACGTGCTGGAGCTCGACCGGCTCGAGTGCGGGGCGGACCAGGCGGAAGGCTGTCTCACCGCGGGTCAGATCGAGACGGCGCGGGGCATCTACACGGGGCTGACCGATGCCTCCGGAGAGGTGGTGGTGCCGGGCGTCTATCCGGGCGCGGAACTCGGCGGCGACTTCGAGCTCTGGGTCACGGGACCGGTCCCCTTCCTCGACGGCACCGCCAACGAACTGACGTCGCAGGTGGCGGCGGCGATCCTGCACCGGCAGCCCGGATTCAGCGTGGACACCTTCGACACGGTGGCGGGAATGGCGGACCTCGCGGACGCCGCGGCCGCGGTGCATCTGCCGCCGCCGGACTTCGGCAGGTTCATGGCGAGCGGCGGCAAGCTGATCGTCTACAACGGCTGGCACGACATGCCCTGCCGCGCGGCGGCCCTCGAGGACTTCTACGAGGAGACCCGACGGCTGAACGGCCCCGCCGCGGTAGACAATTTCATGCGCGTGTACATGGTGCCGGGCATGGTGCACTGCCTTGGCGGCCCGGGCGCCTGGGCGGCGGACTACGTCCAGGCCATCATGGATTGGGTCGAAGACGACGTTGCGCCCGACAGGATCATTGCCCGGCATCCCGGGAGCTTCACCTTCATGGAAGGCCAGGTCGCCATCGGCGGGTCGATCGTGAGCTGGAGCGAGCAAATCCTGAGGGCTGGTGCGGAAGCGGGCGCGAACCAGTTCACGCGGCCGCTTTGCCCGTACCCGCAGTACGCGAAGTACAACGGCTCCGGAGACCCGGACGACGCGGCCAACTTCGATTGCGTGGTCGACTAGGGCGCGCCCGAAGTCCGAGACCCTGCTAGCATGAGCGCCGCGCCCGCCCGGCAGACGCAGGGCCGTGGAGGGCGCGGCACGTTGCGCGGGAATCTCATCTGCCAAGGGGCTGATCTGACCGATGGCCGAGCGTACGCCCGTCCGCCGAGCGCTGCTCGCGGTGTCGGACAAGACCGGCGTCGTCGAGTTGGGCCGGGGCCTCGAAGCACTCGGCATCGAGCTGCTTTCCACGGGCGGTACCGCGGCCACGCTGTCGGCAGGCGGCGTCGCGGTGCGGGAAGTATCCGAGCACACCGGCTTTCCGGAGATCATGGACGGCCGCGTCAAGACTCTGCATCCGACGATCCACGGCGGCATCCTGGGCCGGCGCACGGCGGACGCGGAGACGATGGCCCGCCAGGGCATCGCCCCGATCGACCTCGTGGCGGTCAACCTGTACCCCTTCGAGGAGACGATCGCGCGGGACGACTGCACGCCCGAGGAGGCCGTCGAGAACATCGACATCGGCGGGCCGACCCTGCTGCGGGCGGCGGCCAAGAACCACGCCGACGTCCTCGCCGTCGTCGATCCGGACGACTATTCCCGCGTCCTCGAGATGCTCGACCGGGGCGGCACGACCCTGGAGGAGCGTCGCTCCTTCGCCGCCCGCGCGTTCGCCCACACGGCGAACTACGAAGCGAGCATCGCCGGCTGGTTCGCCGAGGACGCCTTCCCGGACCGGTTGACGCTCGGGTTCGTCAAGCGCTCGGGGCTGCGCTACGGAGAGAACCCGCACCAGACCGCGGCGTTCTACGTGGGACGACGGCCCGAGCCCGGCACGGTCGGCAATCTCGTGCAGTGGCAGGGCAAGGAACTCTCGTACAACAACATCGCCGACACGGACGCGGCGCTGCGTTGCGTGCAGGCCTTTGACGGGCCCGCCTGCGTGATCGTGAAGCACGCCAACCCGTGCGGCGTCGCCGTGGCGGAAGACGTCCGCGCGGCTTACGAGCGGGCGTTCGCCACGGACCCCACGTCGGCGTTCGGGGGCATCGTGGCCTTCAACCGGGCGGTGGATGCGGAAACGCTCGAGGCCGTCGTCGGGAACCAGTTCGCGGAAGTCGTCGTGGCGCCCGAGGTCGCGGCGGAAGCCCGGGAGGCGGCGCGCGCCAGGAAGAACCTCAGGTTGCTGACCGTGGGCGGGCCCGCGCCATCGGGCTCGGGCCGGGAGTTCCGCCGGGTCGCCGGCGGCCTGCTGGTGCAGGACGAAGACGTGCTGTGTCTGGACGAGGGGGCGCTGCGCACCGTCACCGCGCGGGAACCTGCGGACGCAGAGATGGCGGACCTCCTGTTCGCGTGGAAGGTCGCCTGGTTCGTGAAGTCGAACGCCATCGTCTACGCGCGGGACGGCCGGACCGTGGGCGTGGGCGCCGGACAGATGAGCCGCGTGGTCAGCGCGCGCATTGCGTCGATGAAGGCGGCGGACGCCGGCCTCGCCGTCGACGGCGCCGTGATGGCGTCGGATGCGTTCTTCCCGTTCCGGGACGGGGTGGATGCGGCCGCCGGGGCCGGGATCACGGCCGTCATCCAGCCGGGCGGGTCGATGCGGGATGGCGAGTCGATCGAGGCGGCCGACGAGCACGGCATGGCGATGGTGTTCACG
>VXNE01000700.1 GCA_009840715.1 Gammaproteobacteria bacterium | reverse complement strand
CCCCCCCACCCCCCCTCCCCCGTTGGCGGGGGGGCCCCCCCCCGTCAACACCCCCCCCCCCCCCCCGGCCGCCGCCCCCACCCCCCCCGACGAGGTGATGGACCTCTCGCCGTTCCGCGACGCGACGTTGCGGGCCGCGGTGGAGCGGGCCTTGGGCAAGGAGGCCGGCGCGCCGATCACGGCAGACGATCTCGCGACACTGACCAGTTTGTCAGTGTGGAACAGCAACGTCCGGGATCTGCAGGGTCTGGAGCACGCGTCCAACCTCGAGACGCTGTACCTCGGGAACAACGAGATCGAAGATGTCGAGCACCTTGCCGGTCTCGCCCGACTGTCCAGCCTCGGGCTGCAGGGCAACCGGATCGTCGACATTGCCCCGCTTGCCGGCATCGCCGGACTCCGGAACCTGTGGCTGACCGGCAACCCCTTGCCCGACCTCTCGGCGCTCGAGGAGTTCCGACAACTGCGGTGGCTGTACGTCGGGAACGGCGACCGCCCGATTCCGGGCGCTTCGGTCCTGGGTGAACTAACGAACCTCCGAAGCTTGAACGCCGTCAACCTGGGAATTGACGATCTGTCTCTGCTCTCTGGGCTCACCCAACTGGAAAGGTTGGCCATTCCGGACAACCCCGTTGCGGACCTCTCCCCGTTGAGGAATCAACCCCGACTCTCGTCGCTCGATGTCGCGGGTACGCAGGTCACTGACCTGTCCCCGCTTTCGGAGCACGGCCTGGGTACGCTCCGCATCGGCCGCACCGCCCTTACCCTGGAGGATGTCCGCGGACTGCCCAGGTCAGGCGAACTGCGCTACCTCGACCTCCGGGAACTCGCTCTTGAGGACATATCGCCCCTGGCGGGGCTTTCCGGGCTGCGGACACTGCGCCTGGCCGACAACCAGGTACGGGATCTCTCGCCACTGGCGGACCTGACGGGGCTGCGATGGCTGGGCCTGTGGAACAACGCGGTGGCCAACGTGGGCCCGCTCGGCGGCCTGACCGAACTCGAGAGCCTGAGTCTCCGGAACAACCAGGTTACGGACGTGGGTCCGTTGGGCAGTCCGTCGCGCCTGTCCTCTGTGGACCTGTCTTTCAACGAGGTCTCTGACATCGGCCCGCTCGTCCGCCGTGAGGCGTGGAACCTGGACGCTCCGAGCGTCTACCTCTTCCTCTACAACACTGCGTTGGACGGCACATCCCGGCGTGAGCACATTCCCACGCTCGAGTCGTGGGGCATCACGGTTCGCACCAATCAGGTGGATTCAGGGGGCGACTCGGCGCCGGTATCCGTGCCGGATCCGGCGCTACGCGCACTTGTCTCCCAAGCCATCGCGGGCGCGACAGTCCAGGGCGACGACCCGATCACCGAGGAGTCGATCGGCCGGCTCGGGAGCCTGCGGGGCTTCAACGCCGGGGTCGCGGACCTGTCGGGCCTCGAAGCTGCGGGCGAGCTCTCGCTGCTCTTCCTCGGCGCCAACCTGGTCTCGGACCTGACCCCCCTCGCCGACCTCGGCAAGCTCAACGGCATCGACCTCACCGACAATCTCGTCTCGGACCTGAAACCCCTCGTGGAGAACTCGAACATCGACAACGGCGACTGGATCACCCTGACCGGGAACCCGCTCTCCGAAGAGTCCCTGAACGCGCACGTCCCGGCGTTGCGTGAGCGCGGCGTGCACGTCGGCGTTGAGTCGGTCCGCCTGCTGCTGTCCCCGGACGCGCGCGCGGCCAGCTTCGACGTATCGGGCTACTTCGAAGCGACCGCCGGCACCGGCGCGGATCTCGCCGTGGCGCGCGACGACCGGGACGATGTTCATACGGAGCTGGAAGACGGCACGTTGCAGGTGTCGCTCGGCGCGGTGGCGGGTCCGACGACGGTGAGCGTGTCGGCCACGCACGGCGACGGCACCACCGAGACGCTCGCGTTCGAGGTCTCCGTCCGCCAGGTGATCGCCCTGTTCCCGTCCGCCGCCAACACGGCCTACCAGGGCTTCGTCCGCGTCACCAACCACTCGCCGAACCAGGGCAGGGCGGTCATCCACGCCACCGACGACGAAGGCCGCCGCCACGGTCCGGTCACGCTGTCCCTGGGCGCGCACGCCACGGTGCCCTTCAACTCGCAGGATCTCGAGCATGGCAACGACGCCAAGGGCCTGTCGGACGGCATCGGCGCGGGCACGGGCGACTGGCGCCTCGATCTCGGCAGCAACCTGGACATCGAGGTGCTCGGCTACGCGCGCACGGCGGATGGGTTCGTAACGACGCTGCACGAACTCGCGCCGCGCACCGGGGACGACCGTACGCTGCCGTTCCTGAACCCGGGCAGCAACACCGCGCAGGTGAGCCGGCTGCGGCTGGTCAACACGGGCGCCGAGGAAGCGGAGGTCAGCGTCACGGGAGTGGACGACCAGGGAGGTTCGCCCGGCGGCGCTGCGCGCTTCAGCGTCGCCCGGGGCACGGCCCGTATCCTGACGGCCGCTGACCTGGAAGCGGGGGAGGGCACTACGGGCGCCCTGGGCGACGGCGCCGGCAAGTGGCGCCTGGTCGTGGAGACACCGGACCCGTTGTACGCGATGAGCTTGCTCGAGAGCCCGAGCGGGCACCTCACGAACCTCTCCAGCGGTCCAGTCCGGGCCACCGATGGCACACACACCGTGCCGCTGTTCCCCGCCGCGGGAGACGCGGACGGCCGCCAGGGGTTCGTACGGGTGGTGAGTCGCGAAGACCGGGCCGGCACGGTAATGATCGCCGCGATCGACGATGCGGGCGAAAGCCACGGCAGCGCGACCCTCACGGTCGCCGCCGGCGCAACGGCGCCGTTCAACTCCAACGACCTGGAACGGGGCAACCCGGACAAGGGCCTGATCGGCGGCGTGGGCGCCGGCACGGGAGACTGGCGCCTTGTGCTGACGGCGGATGTCGCGGTCGACGTGTACGCTTACGTCCGCCACACCGACGGGTTCGTCACCTCGATGCACGACGCCGCGCCCGAGGCCGGTACGCGCCACCGGATCGGCTTCCTCAACCCGGGCAGCAATCGGGCCCAGGTGAGTTCGCTGCGGCTGATCAACCTGGGCATGGCGACAGCGGAAGTGACCATCACGGCCCGCGACGACCGCGGGACGTCCGCAGCCGGCTCGGTGCACCTGACCCTCCCCGCCGGAGCCGCGCGCACCTACAGCGCGGCACAACTCGAAGAAAGCGCGCCCGGCCTGACCGGCGCGCTCGGCGACGGCGCCGGCAAGTGGCGCCTGACCGTCGAGTCCGACCGCCCGATCTCCGTGATGAGCCTCCTCGCGAGCCCCACCGGCCACCTCACCAACCTCTCCACCGCCCCGATGCGCTGACGCTCCGCGGGCCAACGTCGAGCGCCGCCCGTGCCGGGGTGAGCCTTCGCCCACGGCGAATGCGGGACGAATTCGCGCGTCCAGCCGGGTCTCTGGCCCACAGACATCCGGCCTGCGGTCGTCGTTTGATGGCCTCCGGTCGTGGCGGGCTCGGTCCGATGGGTCGTGATAAGCCTCCCGCGGCCACCGAGGACATTGGCTATTCTTCAAGGAGGAACCCCGCATGAGCCAACCCGTGGTCGACACGCTGTAAATCAGCGACGCGTTGCGCAAGACCGGCATGCAACGCGAACAGGCTGAGGGCCTCGCCCGCGCCCTGGGCGACGAACCCGGCGCCCACGTCGTCGCC
>VXNE01000088.1 GCA_009840715.1 Gammaproteobacteria bacterium | reverse complement strand
TCGTCCCAGGACGGACCAGCCGGACGGCTCGCCGGCCGCTCCGCACGCCTGCGCGAACTCACCGACTGGCAATCGTTCGCCGAGCGCGGCAAGCGGGAAGTGCTCTGCGAGGAGATCGAGGCCATCGCCGACCACCCCCTGGCGCCTGACGCGCAGATGGCGCGCATCAAGGAACTCCGCGGGCGCGTCCGGGCCCTGGGCCGGCTGCGTTCCGCTACCGACCGGGCGCTGATGGACCGCTTCAACGCCGCGGCCGACCGGGCGTTCGAGCCCTGCCGCCGCCACTTCGCGGCCCTCGCCGAGGAACGTCGCTTCAACCTGGAACAGCGCGAGGTCATCTGCGGCGAACTCGAGACCTTCGTCAACGACAACGACTGGGAGCACACCGACTACCGCGGCGTGGAGCAGATACTTCGCCAGGCGCGGACGGAGTGGCGCAACTACCATCCCGTCGACCGCTCCCCCGGCAAGAAGCTCGATGCGCGTTTCAAGGCGGTCACGGACGCGATCTATGGCCACCTGAAGGTGGAATGGGACCGCAACGTCGCCGCCAAGCAGGCGATCGTCACCGAGGCGCGCGATGCCGTCGAGAGCGACATGCCCCTGCCCGATCAGATCAACCTCATGAAGCGCCTGCAGGGCGACTGGAAGCGTGTCGGCACCACCCCGCGGCGGGTGGACCAGCAACTGTGGAAGGACTTCCGGGGCATCTGCGACGGCGTCTTCCAGGCCCGCGACACGGAGCGAGACGAACGCCGCTCGCGAACGACCGCCGCGGTCACGGACGCCAACGCTCTTATCGAGGAACTGGAGCAGGAGGCGGCCGCGGAGACGACCGAAGCGATGGACGCCCGGCAACTCGCCGAGTATCGGCGCCGCGCGGAGGCCCTGGGGCGCCTCCCGGGCGAGATCGACCGACGCCTGCGTCGGGCGCTGTCCGATCTCGAGCGCGAAGTCAGGTTGCGCCGCAACCGCAAGCCGATTCTCGAGAAGCTCGCCTACATCGAGGAGGTGGCCAACCTGGACGCAGAGCTCGCGCAGCTCGAGCGGGAAGCCGCGGCCACGGATGACTGGGAGCGCCGCGCCGAGACGGTGCGCGCCCTCTTCGCGGGCCGTCTGGATGCAGCGACGGTGGAGGCCGCCGAGGAGGCGTTGCGCCGAGCGACCGTCGAAGCGGAAATCGGGGCCGGCGCCGAATCACCCGAGGACGACCAGCCGTTGCGGCTGGAAGCCCAGATGCAACGCCTGCAGACGGGGATGGGTACGCGGGAGCGCACGGGCGTCGATGTCGACGGGTTGCTGGCGCGTTGGTGCGGCAACGCGGCCGGACTGGACGCCGGGTCGAACTTGAGGACACGCTTCTTCTCCGCGCTGCGCCAGATCGTGGACGGCTGAGCGCAGCGACCGGGCCGGGCGCCGCTTACCCCCGCGGAATCTCCAGCGTCACCCGGGCGCCGCCGAGGTCGCTGTCCGAAATCGCCAGGCGTCCGCCATACGCCTCCGCCAGTTCCACGACCACCGCGAGGCCGATCCCCTGGCCGGAGTGCACGGAGTCGGCCCGGGCACCCCGCTCGACCACCCGGGCACGCGCCTCCACTGGCACGCCCGGACCGTCGTCCTCGACCTCCACGCACACCGTGGCGGCATCCCGCACGTCGACCCGGACCCTCGAACCGCAGTACTTGTACGCGTTCTCCAACAGGTTGCCGAGCATCTCGAGCAGGTCGCGCTCGTCGCCCAGGACGTGCGCCGTTCCCGACGTCTCGACGGCCACGCCCTTCGCCGCGTACGCCTTGTCGAGCGTGCGGCGCAGCCGGTCGATGAGGGGTCCGACTTCCACCGTCTCCCGCGGCACGACAGGCCGCAACGCAGCCGCCCGGGAAAGCTGGTGCGCCACCGTGTTCTCCATGCGCTCGAGCTGCTCGCCGAAGAGCCGCTTCCCGTCCGGAGGCAGCGCGGCGCTCGCATTGTTCAGGACCGCGATGGGCGTCTTCAGACTGTGTGCGAGATCGCCCATCGCACGCCGATAGCGTTCCCGGTTGTCCCGCTCCCGCTCGACGAAGCGGTTGAGCGTGCTGGCGAGCCCCGACAGCTCGCGCGGGTAGTCCTCCCCGATGTCCCCACGCTCACCCGCCTGGAGCGCCCCGATGCGCTCCGTCATCTGCCGCACGGGGCGCAGGCCCCAGCGCAGGGCCGCCATCTGCGCCACGACGAGCAGCAGCGTCGCACCCACCAGTCCGACCGCCAGGTAGCGCCGGAAGGTGGAGATCTCCGCCCGATACGGCGCCTGGTCGGCGAGCACCCAGAACGTCAGCTCGGCGTCGCTCAAGTCCTCCCAGACGACCGTGTAGCCGTAACGGAACAGGCCGTCGGACCCGGCGCGCCCCGCCACCGTTTCGAAAGTCCCTCGACCCGGCCGCGGCCTCCGTCCCGTCGTCTCGTCGACGCCCGTCACCAGCAGCGACGGCGACCGCCAGGCCACGCCCCCGTCCGCGGTGTCGACATAGGCGTACAGGCCTGAATCCGGCATCGACAGGCGCGGGTCGCCGAACTCGTCCGGGAACTCGAACGTGTCGCCGCGGTGCTCCGCCGCCCCGAGCAGGGCGTACACCACCAGGCGCATCTGTTCCTCCGCGCCGGAGAGCACGCTCGCCGCGAAAGAACGCTCGAGCAGGCCCCCGGTCACCGCGAGAAACGTCCCGAGCACCGCCGCGACGGTGACCATGAGCCGCGTCTGGAGGCTGCCCGCCGCCGGAGTCATCGCGTCGCCTATCCTTCGGGAGCGAACCGGTACCCCTGGCCGCGCACGGTACGGATTGGATGCGACGTCCCGCCGGGGTCGAGCTTCCTGCGCAGTCGGCCGATGAACACCTCGATGACGTTGCTGCCCCGGTCGAGGTCCTGCTCGTAGAGGTGCTCGGTGAGTTCCCCCTTGGAGACGACCCGCGGCGCGTTCATGGCGAGGTACTCGAGGACCCGGTACTCGAAGGCGGTCAGCTCGACCGCGGCCCCGTCCATACGCACGCTCTTCTGCGCCGTATCCATCACGAGCGGCCCGCACGAGACCAGCGGCGAGGCGTGCCCCCGAGACCGCCGGACGAGGGCGTTCAGCCGTGCGAGCAGCTCCTCCATGTGGAACGGCTTGGTCAGGTAGTCGTCCGCCCCGGTTTCGAGCCCCGTGACCTTGTCCTGCCAGTCGCCCCGGGCGGTGAGGATGAGAATCGGGAAGTCCTTGCCCTCGGCGCGCAGCCGGGCGATCACCTCGAGGCCGTCGACCTTCGGCAGGCCGAGGTCGATCACCGCCGCGTCGTAGTCGTACTCCCGACCGTAGTACAGCGCCTCCTCGCCGTCGGACGCCCTGTCCACCACGAAGTCGGAGTCCCGCAGGAACCGGTCGATCTGCGACCGGAGGAGCATCTCGTCCTCGACGAGCAGAACGCGCACGTCAGCCTTCCGGCCGCACTCCGCCGCTGTCGACGTACACGTTGCGCACCCTGCCTTCGTCGGTGAGCAGCCGCACGCGGTAGCCGAGCCTGCCGCCCCGCTCGACGGCGGTCGCCGAGAGGATACGGCCGTCGAACAGGCGCCGGACCTCTCCCACGGCATGCCCCCGCGTGATGCCGGCCCGAGCGGGCGCGAAGATCGCGGCGCGGCGCGCGACGGCGCCCTCGGCGGCAGCGGCGGGAGCCGCCGGGG
>VXNE01000037.1 GCA_009840715.1 Gammaproteobacteria bacterium | reverse complement strand
GGACGCCTAGGGCGGTGGGGACGCCATCCCCTGCAAGGGTTATACGGGTGGCCTCGGCGCCGGGGCGGGCGGGCGCGCGGCGGCGCCCGCCTCTCTGACTGCTTGGCTCCCGGGGTCGCCCGGGCCGGCCTTCGCGGCGGAAGAAGAGGAGCGCAAGACGCGCCGCGTACCGACGATGACCGAGGCGACCTACAAGAAGCTCGCCGAGGCCCAGGAGCTCATCGACCTGAAGCCGCCGGACGTCGACGGCGCGATCGAAGTCCTCGACGACATGATGAAGCGGTCGCGCCGTTACAACGGCAACGAGATCGGCCAGATCTACAACATGTACGCCTTCTGCTACTACCTGAAGGAGGACGTCCCGCGCGCCATCAAGGCCTACGAGATGGTGCTGGCCCAGGGTGAGGACATCCCCGAGGGCCTCGAGGTTTCGACCCTCGACAACCTGTCGAAGTTCCATTTCATCGAGGAGAACTTCGAAGAGTCGCTCAAGTACATGCAGCTTTGGCTGGCCAAGGCGTCGAACCCGGGTCCCGACGCCTATATCTTCATGGGCCAGGTCTACTACCAGTTGCAGGACTTCGCCAACTCGATCGCGCAGATAGAGAGAGGCATCGCCGTGGCCCGGGAGCGCGGGCTCATCATCCGCGAGAACTGGTGGGGCCTGCTGCGCTACCTCTACTTCGAGCAGGAGAACTGGGACAAGGTCCTCGAGATCCTCGAGGTGCTGGTGCGCGACTTCCCGAAGCGGGACTACTGGCTGCAACTGGCCGGCATCTACGGGCAGGAAGGGTACGAGAAGAAGCAGGTCTACGCGTACGAGGCGGCACACGTGGCCGGGTTCATCAACCGGGACCGCGACATCGTCAACTACGCGGGCCTCATGGCGCAGGACCAGGTGCCCTATCGGGCCGCGAAGGCGCTCCAGAAGGCCATCGACGACGAGGTCGTCGAGGGGACGGAACGGAACCTCCAGTCCCTCGGACAGTACTGGCAGCTCGCGCAGGAAACGGACCTCGCGATCCCGACGTACGAGAAGGCCGGCGAACGCGCGGAAGAAGGCGAGATTCTCTCGCGTCTGGCCTCGCTGTACCTGGAGAAGGACCGCTTCGAGGAGTGCGTCGATGCGGCCTCGCGGGCGCTGGACAAGGGCGGGCTGACCAAGTCCTACAACACGCAGGTCGTGCAGGGTCAGTGCGAGTTCAACCGTGACCGCCTGACTTCCGCGCGGCGGATATTCGTTTCGGCGCGCAGCAACGCCCGGCGGGACCGCGACCGTTCGGTGGAGAGTATCTGCCAGCGGTGGATCCGCTACATCGACAACGAGAGCAGGCGCCGCCGGGAGCTCGCGGCGGCCCAGTAGCGGAGCGTCTCGCCGGGACCCACTGAGCCAGGCGGGCGCGGGTTCGCGCGCGCCCCGAGAGGCCGGGACATCGAATAGTGTTCACAGGAATCGTCCAGGGGCACTGCCCGGTCGTCGAAGTGGCGGACGATGGCGGCGTGCGCACGCTGACCGTGGCGCTCGGGGAACTCGCCGACGGACTCGAGACCGGCGCGTCGGTGGCCCTGAACGGGACGTGCGTGACGGCGACATCCGTGTCGGAGGGGAACGCGCGTTTCGATCTGGTGCGCGAGACGACATCCCTGACCAACCTCGGCGCGCTGCGCCCGGGCGACCGGGTGAACGTGGAGCGTTCGTTCCGCATCGGGGACGAGGTCGGAGGTCACATCCTGTCCGGACACGTCGCCTGTGCCGTGCAGGTCAGCGCCGTCCAGACATCCGAAGGACATCGGCTGGTCTCCGTCGCCGTCGACGAACCGTGGAGCCGCTACCTCACGCCGAAGGGGTTCATCGCCCTCGACGGAGCGAGCCTCACGGTCGCCGAACTGGATCGTGCGAGCGGTACGGCGACGGTCAGCCTGATTCCGGAGACCCTGGCTCGCACGGGGCTCGGCGACGTGATGGTCGGCGACCGGCTGAACCTCGAGGTCGACAGCCGGACGCAGGCCGTAGTGGACACCGTGCGGGAAGTGCTGCGTGACAGCGCATGGGTGCGGGAGGCGCTCGCGGCGGGCACCGGGCCGTAGCGCGAAAGAGAGGGGAGCGAGATGGCACTGGCGTCCGAGAGCTGCGTGGCGTGCCGACCGGATTCGCCGGCCCTCGGGGTCGACGAGCGGAGGGTCCTCCTGGAGCACGTGCCAGGCTGGGCGCTGGGGACCCGGGGCGACATGCCCGTACTGACGCGCACGTTCCTGTTCGGGGACTTCGCGGGCGCGCTCGAGTACACCAATGCCGTCGGCGGTCTCGCCGAGGCGGCGGACCACCACCCCGAGATCGTCACCGAGTGGGGCAGGGTGCGGGTCACCTGGTGGACCCACGCGATCGGCGGCCTGCACCGCAACGACTTCATCCTGGCGGCGCGCTGCAACGAGATCGCCCCCGGGTGAACGCGACCGGCCCCCGGACTCCCGCGACCGATCGCACCGCGTTGCGCGGATACCTGCGGGAACTCGGCATTGATGTATGGGTACGCCGGGACAGGCGGCATCCCGAGGGGTCGGACGGCGCCGGCCACGCCAAGGAAGAGCAGGCGCCGGTCGACCGGACCGAGCCGACCCCCGTCTTCGACATTCGGGGCTTTCGGACCGGTCGCGTCCTGACCCTGTTCGACGCGTCCCTGCGGCCGCATCGCCGGTTTTTCCTCGACGTGGCCATGGCCATGAACGGCTGGCGCAGCGACCGCCGCGAGGACGTGCGGTTCGATTGGCCGCAGCCTCTGTCCGCCGGTGGCGGCGAGGAGGCGGCCGGCCGCGCCTTTCGGGCGTTCGTCGCCGCCCAGTCCGGAGACGGCGGCCGCATCCTGGCCGTCGGCCAGACGGTCGCGGGACTGCTCGGGGAGGAACCTCCGGGACCGGTGCTCGCCGTCGACCAGGTGGTCCATGGGGCCGACAGGCGCGAGCTGTGGCGCCGCGTCCGGAACCTCGCGTAATCCGGTTCGAACGGATGCGGTTCTCGGATGTCGAGACCGTCGCCGGCATCGAGCGAACGGCCTATGCCTTCCCATGGACGCCGGGCATGTTCGCCGACTGCATCGGGTCCGGTCACGAGTGCTGGGTTGCGCGGGAAGCGGGGGCGATCCTCGGTTACGCGGTCCTTGCGGCCGGCGCCGGCGAAGCGCACCTGCTGAACGTCTGCGTACGGCCGACGCTGCGCCGGCAGGGGCACGGTACCGCCCTGGTGCGCCACATGATCGATCGCGCCGTCGGCTGCGACGCGCGGACGCTCTTCCTCGAGGTGCGTCCCTCGAACACTGCCGCACGGCGGATGTACGAGGACCTCGGGTTTCGAGAGGTCGGTCGCCGCAGGAACTACTACCCCACAGCCGACGGCCGCGAGGACGCCTCGGTCCTCGCCCTCTCCCTGTAGGGGACGGGCTCGTCCCGTCCCGTCTTGAATTCAAGGGCAGCGCCGGACGAGCTCGTCCCGTCCCGTCTCGAATTCAAGGGCAGCGCCGGACGGGCTCGTCCCGTCCCGTCTCGAATTCAAGGGCAGCGCCGGACGGGCTCGTCCCGGCCCGTCTCGAATTCAAGGGCAGCGCCGGACGGGCTCGTCCGTCCCGTGCCGGCATTGTGCATGACCTCCGGACGGGCGACCACGAGGGTCGCCCCTGTACCCTTCCCAGTGCTCCGTGCCGAAGGT
>VXNE01000433.1 GCA_009840715.1 Gammaproteobacteria bacterium | reverse complement strand
TCTTCGAGTTCTATAACCCGGGCACGGGCGTCGGCGGCGTGGCCGGCATCATCTGCCTGCTGCTCGGCGCCTACGCCCTGCAGATGCTCCCGGTGAACTACGCCGGGCTCGCGCTCCTCGTCGTCGGGCTCGGGCTGCTGGCCGCGGAGGCATTCACCCCGAGTTTTGGCGTGCTTGGCACGGGCGGGGTGATCGCGTTCCTCGTCGGCTCTCTCATCCTCTTCGACACGGACCTGCCCGGCTATCGCGTCTCGATTCCGATCATCCTGGCGATGACCGCTGCGACGGCGGGCCTCGTGGTGTTCGTGGCGGGCGCCGCCCTGCGCGCATGGCGCAGCCCCGTCGTCAGCGGGGGCGAGGCGCTCATCGGGGCGGAGGCCATAGCACTCGAGGACTTCGAGGGCGAAGGCAGCGTACGCGCGGCCGGGGAAGTCTGGCACGCCAGGAGCGAGGGACCGGTCGCCAAGGGCGCCGTGCTCACGGTGACGAGCCGCGAAGGCCTCGATCTCAGGGTCGAGCCCCGCGAAGACGCGTAGCGCGGCCGCGGGCCAGCGTCAGCGAAACAAGGAGAACGGAGCAAACCATGACCGAGATTTTCACCATTGTCCTCATCGGCATCGTGCTCGCCATCCTCGCGAGTGCGCTGCGCGTGCTGCGCGAGTACGAACGCGGCGTAGTGTTCATGCTCGGGCGCTTCTACCGGGTCAAGGGGCCGGGGCTCATCATCATCATCCCCATCATCCAGCAGATGGTCCGGGTGGACCTCCGGACGATCGTGATGGACATCCCGACCCAGGACCTGATCACCCTCGACAACGTGTCCGTGAAGGTCAACGCGGTCCTCTACTTCCGCGTCGTCGACTCGCAGCCCGCGATCATCAACGTCGAGGACTACATGCAGGCCACGGGACAGCTCGCGCAGACGACCCTGCGCTCCGTGCTCGGCCAGCACGAACTCGACCAACTGCTGGCGGAGCGCGAGAAACTCAACGCCGACATCCAGGCGATCCTCGACCAGCAGACCGACCAGTGGGGCATCAAGGTCTCGAACGTCGAGATCAAGCACGTGGACATCGACGAAAGCATGATCCGGGCCATCGCCAAGCAGGCGGAGGCCGAGCGCGAGCGGCGCGCGAAGGTCATTCACGCCGACGGCGAGTTCCAGGCCGCCGAACGCCTCGTCGAAGCGGCGGAGCGCCTGTCGGGGCAGCCGACCTCCATGCAGCTCCGCTACCTGCAGACGCTCACCGAGATCGCCGGCGAGAAGTCGTCCACCATCGTCTTCCCGTTGCCGGTGAACGTCATGGACTCGCTGCAACAGCTACTCGGGGCGGCCCCCGCCGCCGGGACCCAGGACGAGCCGGCCGCATGAGGAACCGTACGTCCCGGTGGAAGGCCGGGACGTACGCCCACCATCGCGGGTGTCAACGCCCCCGGAAGACCGGCTGCTGCTTGTTGACGAAGGCCTCCGCCGCCGCGCGATGGTCCTCGGAGAGCCCCGCGTGGACGTGGTGCGTCGCTTCGAGATCCAGGCACTCGGTCACGTCCGCCCCCATGGCCGCCCGGTTCAGGTTCTCCTTCATGTAGCGGTACGCGATGGGCGGGCCGTCCGCCAGGCGCCGGGCGAGAGCCATCGTCTCCTCCTCCAGCGCATCCGCCGGGAACACGAAGTTGGCGAGCCCCAGGCGTTCGCACTCTTCCGCGCCGACGCGATCCGACAGGTAGTAGAGTTCCCGCGCCTTCGCCGACCCGACGAGGTGGCTCAGGAAGTACGTGCCGCCATAGTCGCCGCTGAAGCCGACCCGCGCGAACGCGGTCGTGATGAACGCGGTGTCCGCCATGGTGCGCAGGTCCGCGGCCAGGGCGATGGCGAGGCCGGCGCCCGCCGCCGGCCCCGGCAGCATCGCGATGACCGGCTTCGGCATCAGGTACATGCGTCCCGCGGTATTGCGCTGGCTCAGCCGCTGCGCGTGAATGCGCTCGTCGAGGGAAGGCTCGTTGCCCGCGCTCGGGCCGCTGCCGCCGGCCGCCATGTTCTTGACGTCGCCCCCTGCGCAGAAGGCGCCGCCGGCCCCGGTGACGACCACGGCCCGCACGCTCGCCGACTGTTCGGCCACGTCGAGCGCGCGGGCGAGTCCCGCGGTCATTTCGTTCGACATGGCATTGCGCGCCTGGGGCCGGTTCAGGGTCATCACGGCTACGCCGTCCTCTTCGTACGCGAGCAGGTGCTCCGTACCGGTGTCGATGTCGACTCTGCTCATGGTTGGTGGTTTCTCCTGCTGTCCAGAGAGGGTGTGCTGTCGCCAGTTCCGTCAGGGAATCGGCACCCGGGCCGGCGGCACCGCCCGCCCCGCGGCGGCCGTTCGGTGCCGGTAGACGGCTCCGACCCGCCCGCCCGGGGCGTCTCCCGAGCCCGTCACGATGTAGAGGTCACACAGGTCGGCGCCGCCGAAGCAGACGCTCGTGCACATCGGCTGGGGAATCTCCACGTACTCCCGGACCGTGCCGTCCGGTTCGTAGACGCCCACGGCGCTGCCGCCGGCGAGCGCGACCCAGACGGCGCCGTCCTCGGAGACGACGAGCCCGTCCGGGGCGCCGCGTTCGGTGCGTACGAAGGGCGTCTTTTCGCCGAGGTCGCCGTTCGGGAGCACCGGGTACGAGAAGACGGCCTCGCGCCGGGAGTCGGAGTGGTACAGCGTGCGGCCGTCCGGCGAGAAGCCGAGGCCGTTGGTAAGTTCCACGTCATGCCCGACGACCCGGGACGAACCGTCGAGGTCGATCACGTACAGATCCCCGGCCCGCGGTTCCCGGCCGTCCTCGAACACCGGGCTGGCCCCCAGGGATCCGGCGTAGACCCGCCCCTCGGCGTCCGTGGTGATGTCGTTGTAGCCCACGTTCCCGTGGTCCGGGTCGCGGTCGAGCAGCGTTACGGTCGCACTCCCGTCGAAACCCTTGTAGGAGATGTTCCGGCCGCTGACGACCAGCCCGCCGGCCACGTGCGGCGACATCCCGCCGATGCCGCGCCGATGCTCGAAAACCGTCGACACCGCGCCGTCGGCGTCGAGAGCGAAAACGCCGCCGAACAGGACGTCGCTGTAGAGCAGCCCCCGTTCGTCGTCCCACACCGGCCCTTCGATCAGGCCGTATCCTTCCGTCAACCGCTCCGGCAAGCGTCACTCTCCCACAGTACGCCCCAAGGGTCCGCTGCCGCTACGCGGCGCCGTCCCCGAAACCGCCGCACCTTGTCATACCGACCCTTTGTAGGCAAGGTGGCGCGGCTTTCGCGGAATCGTGGGGGAAGCGTTGCTGATCGCATCCGAGCGGCTGGCCGACTTTGTGACGGCGATCTTCATCGCGGCGCGTACGCGGCCGGATTTCGCGCGGGAAACCGCCCAGCACCTCGTCGCCGCGAATCTCAAGGGCCACGACTCCCACGGCGTCGGCATGGCGCCCAACTACGTCGACGCCATCGCGAACGGGCACCTCGCACCCGATGCCGAGGCCGAGATGCTCGAGGACCGCGGCGCGATCCTCCGCGTGGACGGCCGGTTCGGCTTCGGACAGGTGGTCGGCCGCCAGGCGACGGACCTCGCGATCGAGCGGGTGCGGGACGCGGGGGTCGTCACCCTCGCGCTGCGCAACGCCCATCATCTCGGGCGCATCGGCACGTACGCCGAACGCTGCGCCCAGGCCGGATGCGTCCG
>VXNE01000003.1 GCA_009840715.1 Gammaproteobacteria bacterium | reverse complement strand
CCGGCCGACTGGGGAGCGATCTCGATCAACCTCGAAGAGATCGAGTATCCGCACCCCGTCGAGTTCCTGAACCTCAACCTCTACGGGCAGGACGTGCGCATCGCCTATATGGACGTTGCCCCTGTCGGCCCGGCGAACGGCCAGACGGTCGTCTTCCTGCACGGGGGAAGCTACTACGGGTGGTACTGGAAGGAGCAGATCGAGGCGCTGCGCAACGAGGGGTTCCGGGTCGTCGTGAAGGACCGGCTCGGGTGGGGCAAGTCGTCGAAACCCATCCTCCCCTACAGCATCAGCCTGCATGCCTCGAACACCGCACGCCTCCTCGAGCATCTCGGTGTCTCCGAGGCGGCCGTGGTAGGCCACTCGATCGGTGGGCAGATGGCCACTCGCTTCGCATTCCTCTATCCCGAGATGGCCACGCATATGGTCATGGTGAATCCGGTCGGCCTCACGGATCGCCGTTCCGGGCGCGGCTTTCGCCCGGCGGACGGCGAGATCGATGTGGAACCCGACCTGAGGGAGGTATACGACCGGTCCGTACGCCTCGATCTCTCCCGCTATGTGGAGTGGAAGCCCGAGTTCCTCGAGCACATCAGGATCCGCTACGGCAACCGGCTCAGCGGCGAGTGGCCCCGACTCGCCTACGTTCAGTCGCTCGGAGGCAACCTCCGCTCGGTCGATTCGGTCGTGAACGACTGGCCGCACATCCAGACGAAGGCGATGCTCCTAGGGGGGGAGGAGGACGGACCGGATTTCCCGGCAGACGCGCGGCGGGCGGTCGACATGCTTCCGAACGGTGAACTCGTGCTCTTCCCGAATGTGGGGCACAACCCCCACGAGGAGGCACCGGAACTCGTGAATGCCGAACTCATCCGGTTCCTGACGTCCGACCCGGGGTCACCCGCGGCCGAGGGTCAGGGCCGATAAGATCGCATGTGCCATGAGGGGCCGGGAGCGTGCGGTCTGACCCGCCCCCGGCCCCTCGCATGTGCGCCGCCAGGATCCGTTTTCCTCCAGCGGAACGTGCACCCACGGAGCCGCCCGCATTTATGAGCCCACCGAGATGGCACGCGGACGCGCCGGTTCCGACGAACCGGGGAACCGCCTCCGGTCGGGCTCGCCGGGGCTCGCCACCGGGCCGCCCAGACCGCCCGCAGGCCCGGCACCGCGGCTGGGAACACCTCGAATGAGCCGGGGCACGGTCATCGCGACGTTCCGCTACAGACACGAGGCGGAGACGGCAGCGGGCTTCCTCAGGTACAGGAGAATCGCTTCGACCGTCTTCGCCGATGACGCCGGCGGCTCCTACCCGGCGATGAACTCCGCCGGAGCGCGGCTCGTCGTCCCGACCGCGGACGCGGAGGAGGCGAGGAAGGTCCTGGCCGATGCGGGGGTAACGACCGAGTGACGCGGACGTGCTCTCTGCTGGCAGCTGCGGGACCTCACCAGCCGTTCGCCGGTATCGGCGCACCTCGCCCCAACGGCCCCCGGCGGGGTGCACCGGCATGCAGGACCGCAGCACTGCGATGCATCCGGGCCGGCGTTCTCACGCCGGGTTGATTCCACCAATTCGCTTCGGTAACATTCGGCTCGCCGGCTGACCGAGTGGCGTTGGCCCTGACCGGAGCCTTCCGCCGAACTATCGCGGCGTTGGCAGCCGGAGCCTGTCGAGCCGAAGCTCGCGCTGCACCGCGCCAGCTGGGTCGTGTATCGTCGGGCAGGATCGAGTCTTCCGGTTGATTCTGGACGGGTGGCCGAGTGGCTTAAGGCGCACGATTGGAAATCGTGTGGGTGCAAGCCCGCGTGGGTTCGAATCCCACCCCGTCCGTTGCCACATTTCTACAAGTAATCGCAATCTATTTTTCGGTCCCGACATGACGGTGTTCGCCTCAAAGCGTCACTGCACAGTCTGAGCCGGGCTCTGTCCATTCAACATCGATAGCGCCGGGAAGCGCCGCATTGGACGTGCACGCCGAGGATACTCCGCCGTGCACGCCGTTCTCGTCGAATGCGCCCAAGCCGCTACGCGAACTCGCCACTGTCGGTTCCGCGGCTACCAAAACACGCTGACTGTGCGCCAAGGCTACAAGCGCGCCATCGTCGCCACAGCCCGCAAGATGCTGCGCGTTATCTACGCCGTGCTGAGATGCACTAACCCGTATCGACAACCCGGAGACCGATTACGAAGCACTCATGGTCCAACGAAACGCGCCGCGCTGGATCCGGATGCTGACGAAGTACGGCATCGACCCCAAGACCGGCGAGATCGCGCAACCGGCCCACGCCTGACCATCTCCGGCGCAACCGGATAGCACGACGTACGGCCTACGCTGGCAGGCAACTCCCCGCACACCGCCGGACCCGACACGCCATCACGCACGCGGTCTCCTCACCTCGGATGACCCCCACTAATCCAACGAGATCCGTGCGCCCGGCACCCCGAAACTGTTACACGACAAACGCCCGGAGCGCCTCGTACACGGAAAGCTCGAGCAACCGGCCCTGCTACGAGAGGTCTGGATCAATCGACCCGTCGAGGAGACCTCACCACCGGAGGAGAGTCAGCAATCTATGATCTCAGGTGCACCCTCGTTGACGGGCACCCGCACGAGAACACCGAAAAAAAAGTCACCCACTGACCTATTTCCGCCGTCGCTTCCTGGTCCATCGAAGACAGAAGCGCAGACGGGAGAGTGGAACGGGATCGAGCCCAGTCCTGCGTCCTTGGGCACGCAGCCCCCGTTACCTGCCAGGACAGGGTGTACATCCCGAGATGATCATCCGGGTCTGGTTCCGCTCCGACCACGGCCTGATTGTTCGGGCAGCCTCAGCAGCAATACGATGGAGCCCACTTGGTCTCCAACACCCTATAGGTGCACGCCAGCAACTACACGCCGCCACCAGCGCTGCTCACAGGACTCTGACGACAATTCGCCGAACGAACTAGCGCTTCGCCCCCGCGCGGGGCCCAGCACCCTTATCGCGCACCCGAAGGCTGCGATCGACGGTCCGGCCCGACAGCGTCAGCACCGCGCTCGCCTGGATCAGCGGAGACGATCGATTGGACCGGGTGGGCGTCGCACGACGGTCGGCGACCACGGGGCAGGCAGACGACGAGATGCGTAGATCACGACCGACGCCCCCCCGCTTCGGAACTCAGGACGGTGATGGCCGAGGCTACACCTCCCACCTTCGCCCGCATGGGGTTATGTGCGCACGCTCCCGATAACACGTCCATCGCCGACACGACGACGGGCATGCCCGGCTGAGTTGGCCCCACGCCGATGTCTCACGCTCAGGGCAAGGCCCAAGCGTGAGACACTCACTCCGGACGCGCCAGAGGACTCGCTCACGAACCGTGCGACTACGGCTCGCGAGCTTGATCGAGGGCCCCGGGGAAGGATTTCCGCCTCCCCCTTAGGCTGTGGGGCGAAGCTGTCCTTTACGGGTTGGCGCGTTCGACTACCAAGCGCCCGCGGCCACGCTTCACCAAGTAGCCACCCCTTGCAATCGACAGCTTGCGCGACTGAACAAGCGGCCAGAGAGTGTCGGCGATCAGTTCCGCATTCGTGTCCCGATCACTGTCGAGCCACTCGAGAAACGCCTTTTCCCCGATCTTGTTGCCGAGGGTCTTGCGGACTGTGGCCAGCTTGCGTTTCTGACCCGACGTCAGGCTACTCTCGTCAATCGGTACCATAGGTCCTCACA
>VXNE01000444.1:2054-3715 GCA_009840715.1 Gammaproteobacteria bacterium | reverse complement strand
TGCGCGGGCCTCCTGGACGCGGCCATGACGAGCCGCGCGGCGGTGCACGATCTAACGGGCGGCGCGCTCGTCAACAGTCGGGCCGGCAGCGTCTACATCGTCAAGCCCAAGATGCACGGGCCGGAGGAAGTGGCGTTCGCGTGCGCACTCTTCAGCCGCACGGAGGACCTCCTCGGTCTCGCGCGCAACACGCTCAAGATCGGCATCATGGACGAGGAGCGCCGCACCAGCCTCAACCTGCGCGAGTGCATCCGCGTGGCGCGGGAGCGCGTGGTGTTCATCAACACCGGCTTCCTCGACCGCACCGGGGACGAGATCCACACGAGCATGCAGGCCGGCGCCATGGTGCGGAAGGAGCCGATGAAGCAGGAGACATGGATCGCGGCGTACGAGGACGCGAACGTCGACGCGGGCCTCGCGACCGGCTTCCCGGGCCGCGCGCAGATCGGCAAGGGGATGTGGCCGAAGCCGGACGAGATGAAGGAGATGCTCGCGGTGAAGTCCAACCACCCGGGCGCCGGCGCCGACTGCGCGTGGGTGCCGTCACCGACCGCCGCGACGCTGCACGCGCTGCACTATCACGAGGTCGATGTCGCCGGGCGCCAGGAGGAACTCTCCTCGCGCGCGCGGGCGAGCGTCGACGACATCCTGACGATCCCGCTGCTCTCCGGCGAGAACCTGTCCGCCGAGGACGTGCAGTCTGAACTCGACAACAACGCCCAGGGCATCCTCGGCTACGTCGTGCGGTGGATCGACCACGGGGTCGGCTGCTCCAAGGTGCCGGACATCCACGACGTGGGCCTGATGGAGGACCGCGCGACGTGCCGCATCTCGAGCCAGCACATCGCCAACTGGCTGCACCACGGCATCGCCTCGGAGGGCCAGGTGCGCGCGACGATGGAGCGCATGGCGGGCGTGGTGGACCGGCAGAACGCGGATGACGACGCCTACACCAACATGGCGCCCGATTTCGAGGGCAGCATCGCCTTCCAGGCGGCCTGCGACCTGGTCTTCAAGGGGCTCGAACAGCCGAACGGCTACACGGAGCCCATCCTCCACGCCCGCCGGCGCGAGCTGAAAGCCCGCCTGGGCGACTGAACGCGCACCGTGGAGATCGGGCACTACGACGCGGGGCGCGACGCCGAAGCCGTCCAGCGCATCTGGCGCGAGGTCGGCTGGATCGACGCCGAGCGGGCGAAGATCGTCTCCCGCTACTTCGAGTGCGGCGACGCCTGGGTGTTCCGGCTGCACGACGAGGCCGAGTGCGCGGTGCACACGACGGCGGGCGCGATGCGTCACGGGACGGAAGATCTCGAACTCGCGGCGGTGACGGCCGTGACCACGAGCCGGGTCGCGCGCAAGCTCGGCGCCGCGGGCCGCCTTACCGCCCGCTCGCTGGCGGCACAGGCCGCGGCGGGCGCGGAGGTGGCGGCCCTCGGCATGTTCGAACAGGGCTTCTACGATCGCGTGGGGTTCGGTTCGGGCTCCTACGAACATTACTTCGTGTTCGATCCGGCCTCCCTGAACGTCGACCGCGGGTTCCGGCCACCACGGCGCCTGACGACGGCGGACTGGGCCGATGTCCACGCGTGCATGCTGCGGCGCCGCCGCGGCCATGGCGGCTGCACGCTCGCGCCGCCGCGCGTGGTCGAGTGCGAGAT
>VXNE01000444.1:0-2044 GCA_009840715.1 Gammaproteobacteria bacterium | reverse complement strand
AGTACGTACGGACGTCTGAGTGCGAGATGGCGTGGACGGACGACGCGTTCGGACTCGGTTACCGCGACGCGGCGGACGGTGGCCTGTCGCATTTCATCTGGGGCGAGGCGCCGGGCGAACACGGGCCCTACGAGATCAACTGGATCGGCTACGAGACCGTCGACCAGCTCATGGAACTGCTCGCGCTGATCCGCGGCCTCGGGGACCAGGTTTCCTCCGTGGCGATGCTCGAGCCGCCCGACATCCAGTTGCAGGACGTCCTCGCGCAGCCGTTCCGGCACCGGCGCAACACCGAGCGCGGCAAGTTCGCGAACCGCCACGAGACCATGGCGCAATGGCAACTGCGGATCCTGGACTTGCCGAAGTGCCTGGCCAAGACGCGCCTTCCGGGCCCGGAGTTCCGCTTCAACCTCAAGCTCACCGACCCCGTGACGGAGCATCTGGACGGGGACAACGAGTGGTCGGGCACGGGTGGCGACTACGTCGTCACGTTGGGCGAGGACTCCTCCGCGGAAGCGGGATCGTCCGCGCGGCTGCCGACGCTTCACGCTTCCGTAGGCGCGTTCAGCCGCATGTGGAGCGGCGTGCGCAGCGCTTCCGTCCTGTCGGCTACGGACGACCTGCGCGCCGACCCCGGCCTCCTGCGGGCCCTGGACGAGAAGGTCCGGTTGCCGCAGCCGCGGCCCGGGTGGGATTTCTGAGGGTTTTCGAGGGACCGGCATGACGGCACACGACGGCATCGCCTTCCGCCCCATGGTGGCGGATGACATCGACCGCCACCCGATCGGCTGCCAGGGACCCAGGGAGGACATCGCGGCGCGCATCCGCGACCTCGGCGCCAGCGCGATGCTGGCCTTCGACGGCGCCCGTCACGTGGGGCAGTTGCAGTTTCGGCGCTACGACCCCGGGCTGCGGTCACCGAAGGGCATGTACGAACCGGCCTACTGGGGAGACTTCGGCGAGCGCGCGCCGGACCTGGGCGACAACGCCCTCGCCGTGTTCTGCTACCACGTCGGGCAGACGGACGACTCCGACCAGCGCGATCCGGCGTACTTCGGGCGCGGTATCGGTCTGGCCCTGCTCGACACGCTGCTCGATTGGGCGGGGTGGCGGGGCTTTGACGCGGTCGTCGCCAAGGCGACCCCGGCGGCGCGGCCCGTCATGACGATGATGGGCGGACAGCCCGTGGACGCATATCGGGGGCGTGGCTTCGAGGTCGCGGCGACCTGGGTCGACGAACAGGTGCGCGAGGTGGTCCTCGAGCGTGGCCTCGTGGCCCCGGACGCGGACCCCGCCGACGCCTGGCAGGTGAGTTGCTGCGTGAAGGTCCTGTGATGGTCACCATCCTCGACGGCGGCATGGGCGCCGAGCTCATCCGGCGCGGCGTCGCCGAGCGCACAGGGCTCTGGTCGGCCAAGCCCCTCATCGACGATCCGGAGGCGGTCGTCCAGGCCCACCTCGACTACATCGCCGCCGGGGCGCAGGTCATCACGACCAACAGCTACTCCACGATCCCGAGCTACCTGTGCAAGGAGCACTTCGAGTCGCGTTACGAGGAACTGACCGCCCTGTCCGGCGAACTGGCCCGCCGGGCCGTGCGCGAGTCGGGCGCCGACGTCCGGGTCGCCGGGTGCCTGCCGCCGCTCTCCGAGAGTTACCGGGCCGATCTCGTGCCGCCCGACGAAGAGGCGCGGCCGGTGTACGAGAACCTGGTTCGTGCGCTCGAACCCAACGTGGATCTCTTCCTGTGCGAGACGATGTCGTCGGCGCGCGAGGCGCGCAACGCGGCGCAGGCGGCAAGTCGGTCGCGGGGGCTGCCCGTGTACGTCTCCTGGACTCTTGCGGAGACACCGGGCGGCGGGCTGCGCAGCGGGGAATCCATCGAGCGGGCTCTCGACGCCGTCGCGGGCCTGGCGATCGACGCGTACCTTTTCAACTGCACGACCCGCGAAGCGATCGCGGCCGGCATGACGACCCTGGCCGGCCTCACGGACAAGCCGTTCGGCGGATACCCGAACCGGATGCACGTACCGGACGCCTGGAC
>VXNE01000008.1 GCA_009840715.1 Gammaproteobacteria bacterium | reverse complement strand
CGAACGCGGCGACCGGATCGGTCGCACCGTGCTGAAGCGACGCGGCGGGTGGGCGACATCGCGACTGGTGCTCGAAGTCGGCCAGGCACCCGTTCGGTACGAGCCTGCGTCCCTGGAGGCGCGGTTCGCGTCCTGGCGCCGAGCGTCTCCCGGCATCGCGCAGGCAGCCGCTGCGATCAGGGGCTGAGGGTAGACGGCCGTGCTGTGGTTCGCAGTGCACTTCCCGCGGCTCGGGCTCGAGATCTTCGAGCGCCGGCATCCCGAGGAGACCGCGTCCCCTACCGTACTCGTGGAGGACCGCCGCGTGCGGCTTGCCAATGTCGAGGCGCGCCAGGCGGGCATCGTCCCCGGATCGACGCTGGCCACGGCGCATGGCGTCGTTCCCCGGCTCAGGCACTTCGAACGCGACCTGACCGCCGAACTCGACCGGCTGCACTGCCTGGCCGAAGCCGCCTACCGCTACACCTCCCACGTCAGCGTCTGTGCTCCGGACGGACTGGTGCTCGACATGCACGGCAGCCTTGCCCTCTTCGGCAACGTCGACACCGTCGCCAGCGGTCTCGCCAGTCTCTTCCGGGATATCGGACACGCAGCGCAGGTCGCGTTCGCGCACACCCCCGCCGGGGCGCTGACCCTGGCACGTTCGGGGAAGCTGCCGCCGCCCGGGGACGACGTGCAGTACGCGTCGCTCACCGCCTTGCGCGACGTGCCGCTCGTCTGTGCGGAGATCCCGGCGCGCAACGTGGAACGGCTGGCCAACATGGGCGTTTTCCGGATCGGCGAGTTGCTGGCGCTGCCCCGCGACGAACTCGGGGCGCGTTTCGGGAAAGCGTTGCCGGAGTACCTGTCGCGCCTCACCGGCGAGACGCCCGATCCGCGGACACCCATAGTCCCCCGGGAGACGTTCGTATCCTCCGTGCACCTCATCGAAGCCGTCTCGAACAAGCAGACGCTGCTGTTCCCCATGCGGCGCCTGACCTCGGAACTGGCGGCATGGCTCACGGCAAGGCAGCTCGGCGTGCTGCGCCTGACCTGGGGGTTCCATCCCCTGCACGGCACGCCATGCAGGGTCGAGACGCGGTTCGCGCGCCCCCGCGGAGACGCCCGGGGGATCCTGGACCTCGTCCGGCTGCGCCTCGACCAGGCCGACCTGCCCGAAGAGACGATGAGCATCGAACTGGTCGCGGACGACACCGCTCCGCGCGCCAGCGCCGCCGAGGGTCTGTTCCGGACTCCCGCGGACGAAAACCGGAACCCGCCCATGGACCTCGTGGACACCATCGGGGCGCGGCTGGGCGACACGGCGCTGACCGGCCTTGCACTGTCCGACGACCATCGTCCCGAACGCGCGTGGGCGCCGCGCCGCCCGGGATCCCGGTCCGGTCCGGTCGCGGAAGATTCGGCGCACACCCGGGAAGCGGAAGGATCGCGTCCACTCTGGCTCTTCGATCCGCCGCGCCCGGTACGCATCGACCGGTTCCGTCTCCTGGCTGGCCCGGAGCGCATCGAATCCGGGTGGTGGGACCACGCCGTCGCGCGGGACTACTACGTCGCTATCGGCGAGGACGGCGCCCAGTGCTGGCTGTTCCGGACGCGGAACGAGATCGCCGACAGTCCGCCGGAAGGGAGCTGGTTCCTGCATGGATACTTTGCCTGAGCCTCTCGCGCCGCGGGGCGCCACCACAGGTTTCGCGGAGCTGCACGTGGTCTCGAACTTCACCTTCCTGCGCGGGGCGTCGCATCCCGAGGAACTCGTACGCCAGGCCTGGACGCTCGGCTACGCGGCGATCGCCATCACCGACGAATGCTCGGTGGCGGGGGTGGTCCGGGCGCACGTGGCGGCGCGGGAGTGCGAGGAACAGGACGCGGAGGGAGGTGGGCGGGAAGCGAAGGGAGGCGGGATCAAGCTCATCGTGGGATCCGAGTTCCGTCTGTCAGCCGCGGAAGCCACGGATTCCGGGACTGATGTGCATCTGGTGCTGCTCGCGCCCACCCGGGAGGCATACGGACAGCTCTCGGAACTCATCACCCGGGGACGGCGCCGCAGCCCGAAGGGCGAGTACGCCCTGGGGCTCGACGACCTGCTCCCCGACGACAGCGGCTATCCCGGCGTCAGGGACTGCCTGGCGCTATGGATCCCCTCCTCCGCACCCATCGGCGACCTCCTCGAGGAAGGCCGGCGGCTGAAGGCCCTGCTGCCGCACCTGTGGATCGCGCTCGAGGTCTTTCTCGAGCCGTCGGACCTCGACCGGACCGCCCATGCCCTGACGCTCTCGACACGGCTCGATCTGCCCATCGTGGCCAGCAACGATGTGCACATGCATGTCGCGGGCAGGAAGCCCCTGCAGGACGTCGTCTCCGCGGTCCGCAACCGGACCACGGTCGCCGAACTCGGCACCGGCGCGCACGCCAACCGCGAACGCTACCTGCGCGCTCCCGACTGTCTCGCCGGGCTCTATCCCAAGGAGATGCTCGCGGAATCCGTCGCCATCGCCGACCGCTGCAGCTTCTCGCTCGACGAGCTGCGCTACGAGTACCCGGAGGAACTCGTCCCCGAGGGGCTGACCCCTGGCAAGTACCTGCGCCAACTGACGTTCGAAGGCGCCCGCGAGCGCTGGCCGGACGGCGTTCCCGAAGATGTCGTCGAGCTCCTCGAGAAGGAACTCGCCCTCATCCGGAAGCTCTCCTACGAGTACTACTTCCTGACCGTCCACGACATCGTCCGGCATGCGCGTTCGCTCGACATCCTTTGCCAGGGGCGGGGCTCCGCGGCCAACTCGGCCGTGTGCTACTGCCTGCGCGTCACGGAGGTGGACCCGTCGCGCATGCACCTCCTGTTCGAGCGCTTCGTCTCGGCGGAACGCGACGAGCCGCCGGACATCGACGTGGACTTCGAGCACGAGCGGCGCGAGGAAGTCATCCAGTACATCTACGAACGCTACGGCCGCGACCGCGCGGCGCTCGCCGCGACCCTCATCACCTATCGCCCACGCAGCGCCATCCGGGACGTGGGAGGCGCACTCGGGCTCGACGCGGGTCTCCTCGACGCGCTGGCGAAGTCGATGGCTTGGTGGGACGGCCGCGACGCGGTCGATGCGCGCCTGCGCGCCTGCGGACTCGATCCCGACACCCGCATCGCGCGGCAGTTCCTGTTCCTCGTCAACGAGATCCTCGGTTTCCCGCGCCACCTGTCGCAGCACGTCGGCGGGTTCGTGATCTCGAAAGGCCCCCTGCCCCGGCTCGTGCCGATCGAGAACGCGGCCATGGAGGACCGCACCGTCATCCAGTGGGACAAGGACGACCTCGAATCGCTCGGACTCCTGAAGGTGGACGTGCTCGGCCTCGGCATGCTGACGGCGATCCGCAAGACGCTGGACCTGGTGAACGGTTTTCGAGGACGCCGCGAATCGGGCCACGAACTCACCATGGCCGGGATCCCGGCGGAAGACCCGCACACCTACGCGATGCTGCAGAACGCCGATAGCGTGGGCGTCTTCCAGGTGGAGTCCCGCGCGCAGATGAGCATGCTGCCGCGCCTCAGGCCCGAGAACTTCTACGACCTGGTGATCGAGGTGGCCATCGTCCGCCCCGGACCGATCCAGGGCAACATGGTGCATCCCTACCTGCGACGCCGCCAGGGTCTCGAACCGGTCAGCTACTCGAGCGAGGGCGTGCGCCGTGTACTCGAGCGCACCCTCGGCGTGCCGATCTTCCAGGAACAGGT
>VXNE01000613.1 GCA_009840715.1 Gammaproteobacteria bacterium | reverse complement strand
CCGTCCGTCGGACGTCGAGCGACGTGCCATTCAGCGGCGGTTGCGGCGACAGGTCCGCGACGGGGTTGTTCTCGATCGACAACGTGGTCAGCCGCGTCAGCCCCGACAGCAGGGCCAGATCGGTGATGCCGACGCCATCCGCGTATAGAAAGACGAGGCTCGTCAGCTCGCCGAGCGGCGTCGGCTCGGAGATCGTGTGGCCGTGGCCACCCACAAAGAGCGTGGTCAGGCCCGGGACATCCGCGAGCGGCGAGAGGTCGGAAAGCGGGTTGGACGTCAGCCACAACTCGCGCAGATGCGGCAGGCCCCGGAGCGGGGCGAGATCCGTCACCTCGTTGCCGAACATACCCAGTACGCCCAGGCGGTCCAGTCCCGCCAGCGGCGACAGGTCCGCCACCCGGTGAAACCCTAGCTCGAGCCGCGCGAGATTCGTTGCCAGTTCGAGTCCCGTCAGGTCTCGAATCTCCTCACCGGGGAGCCCTGGCCGGGTCTCGAGCGCGGTGAGCCCGCTGAGGTCGTCCGCGGTGATGGGCGCTCCGGGCTCCTTGCCCAACGCCTGTACCACGGCAGCCCGCAGGGCCGGGTCCCGGAACGGGGCGATGTCGGTGACGTCCGTGTCGCCGTTGTCGCCGATCCCGTCGCCGTCCAGGTCCTCCCACTCGGTCGGATCGAACGGGAACCGGTCCTCCGCGTCCGCGACACCGTCGCCGTCGTCGTCCTGGTCCGCCACGTCGCCGATGCCATCGCCGTCGCGGTCCCGCCAGTCGGTGGCGTCCTGCGGAAAGGCGTCCGCCAGGTCGACGATGCCGTCCCCGTCCGAGTCCGGCTGCGACATGCGGTGCGCCGCCGCCTGGAAGCGGATGATGTCCAGGCTCCGCACCGCGTGGGCGCCGGCCGGTTCGTCGGCCGGGACGCCGCAACGCACGCCCCCGCAGTCGACGGCCGGGTCCGAGAACACGCCGCCGCGCACGCCCTGGCCGTAGGACATGATCGTGCCCCAGAATTCGCTGACGTACCGCCCCCTCGACCACCGGAACGCGCCATGGGCCTCTCCCTGGCGGGCCGAATGCGCGAGCCCGAGGTTGTGTCCCAACCCGTGGGCCGCACACAGCGCGCTGGAAGTGGCGCTACAAGTGGCGCCGACGATGTCGTCGCCACGCCAGGCGCCGCGCCGCACGGCGCCACCGACGGTCGCACCGTTCGGCGGCGCCGACGGAGGCCCGGGCTGTATCGCGAACAGGTCCGCTTCGAAGTAGACGTGCAGGTCCGCGCCATGCCGCTCCATGAGTTCCGCCACGTCGCGCGGGACAGGTCCGCCGAACAGGTCCGCCTCCACCTCGGTCGCCCCGACCATCCGCATGCGCACGTTCGTGCCGCCGTCGCCGTAGACCGCGCGGGTCACCGCCATCACGTGCTGGATGCGCGGGTAGGGATACTCGTCCAGCGTCCGGCGGAAGCCGCGGTCGTAGAGGGCGAGCACGTCGACGGTGGAGGGCCCCGGATTGTCCGTGGGATCCGTCGGCGACGTGCGCGCGAGTCTCTCGTTGACATCGCCCGTGCCGTCCCCGTCGGTGTCCGTGAGGATGTCGACGAACTCGATGCGGTCTTCGCGTGTGTCCGGGACCGGCCAGAGTGCGAGGGTCTCCGACCAGTGCCATGCGCGGTCGTCCTCGACCGAACCGGGTGGATCCGCGACGCGCTCCCAGAGCGCGACACCGATGGGACCCGTGGCCGGTGGGCGGTCGAACGCGATGGCGCGCTGCTCCCTGGGCAGGGCGGTGAGGGCCGGAAGGCGCTCGAGGGACGGCGCCTCGGATTCCGGCTGGCCGGCCGGCAACTGGCGTTCCAACCGCTGCAAATCCGCCCTCGTCAGGCGGAGCACGCCGCTCTCGGTGGCCCGAAAACTCCGCAAGCCGAACGTCAGCGTCAACTGGCCCGGCGCACCAGGCGGGCCGGCCGTCCACAGGGCGCTGCAGGGACAGTCGAACACGATGTCCCTGGGGTCTCCGGCGACGGCCGGCAGGGCGAGCGCGGCGAGTAACGCGGGCCAGACGGCGCGGTGGCGGAGCCATCTCGGGCCGGCCGCGGGGCGTGGGGTTCCTGTTGGCGTGTGCACCGTACGTCAGCGCACTTCGGCAGTCTCTGGGAGGATGTAGTCCGGCTCGCTGAAGTCGAACCCGGCCATGATGCTCGACGTGGGCAGCAGCCAGCCCAGTTCGCGTCCGCCGCTGAGTTCGTAGGGGCCGCGGGGCGTATCGATGTAGGCGAAGACGTGCGCCGGGCCGACCGTGACAACGTAGCGGCGGTCGCGCCCGTCGTCGCCACGGATCATGCCCAGCACTGATCGCGAACCGCCCGGGCCGTCGTCGATCTCCTCGATCAGCGGGCGGTAGATAGCGCCGAGTTGCGGGACCGGCAGCGTGATCCGGTCGCCGACGCGCCAGCCGCCCGCGGCGGCCATCGCCGGGGACGTCCGGACGAGGACGCGGTCCTCGGTGGACCACTCGGGGGCGTAGTCGGGCAGCGTGGGCACAGTGCTCTCGTCGAGGGCTTGCCAGAGGGGCGTGTCGGTAGATGTCGGCGCGGCGGGTTCGGGCGGTGGCTGGGCGGACGGAGCACGTTCCACGGCGGGCGGCTTGTCCGCCGGTGCGTGTGTGCCGGGCGGTACGCCGGTGGGGTCGGGGGGCCACACGGCGATCACCGCTACCCCAACCAGCAGACCCGCGGCCAGGAGGTAGATGCCTTGCCTTTGCAACTTGTTCATGCCGGGTCGTGGAGCAGCGCCGTCGCCGGCTGTCGGAGCGTGCCGACCACGTCGTCAATCGCTTCCGAGTACCAGTACTCCTTGCGCCACGGGGCGGTCTCCGACTGGGGGGTGAGGGTGAGGCCGAAGGTCTCGCGCATGGCCGCGCCCCGGCTCCAGAGGGAGACGCGCAGGGCGATGGACGGGCGGACGTTGAGGAAGTCCGGGTCGACGTCCGGGCGGCGTCCGGTCAGGGCGGCGACCTGGTCGATGTCGCCGATCGGACGTTCCTCCCGGGCGGCGAGGAGTTCGGCCAGGGCGCGCTCGTCCACCCCCAGGAGGGCGGCCATCACTTCGGGCCGCATCGTGTTGAAGTTGTAGCGCCCGGCCACGCGGGCGGTGAGGAGCGGGCGAATGCGGCGCCACTGGGTGTCGGAGACGAGGGCGTCGACGCCGAGGACGCGCTTGAGTTCCACGGGGCTCGCGAGGAGCCAGTTCGCCGGCGGCGGGCGGTTCCCGCGTGCGTAGTCGACCCGTTCGGCGCCGTTCAGCGAGAGGCTGTCGTCCAGGTCCGCGTAGTCGCGGATGCGGGGGACGATCCAGCGGAGGTCCTCGCGGCGGACGCCGGCGCGGGCGAGGACGGCCGCGAACTGGGGTTCGCCGGGGAGGTTGACGGAGGCGAGGCCGTTCTCCTCCTGCAGGGCGAAGCGCGTGCGGCCGAGGCCCGCGTAGGGTTCGCCGCCGAGGGTGAGTTCGCCTTCGCCCCGGCTCGGGGGCGGGTTCTCCCCGGCGGGCGTGAAGCGCTGCGGGGTCTCGAGGACGAGGCCGCGGTGGCTCATGCGGCCGGTCGCGAGAAGGTAGAGCAGCGTGGCCTCGGTGTTGCGGCGGTCCACTTCGTCCTCGAGGGCCTGCCGCGCCGCGATGGCGCGTTCCACGTCGCTTTCGACGACGTTGGCCACGTAGGCAGCGACGACCGTCAGGACGGCCAGGGTCCAGAGGGT
>VXNE01000090.1 GCA_009840715.1 Gammaproteobacteria bacterium | reverse complement strand
CCCCCCCCCCCTTTATTTTTTTATTCATACGGCCACCCCCCATATCTACAGGCGTATGATCGTCGGCAGCGACTTATGTGAATATGAGACCCCCCCCCCGGCGGAGGAGCGCGAGCGGGCGGTCCGCATGCTGGACGACGCGTCGTGACGGCCGTCTACGCGGCCGTGGTCGCCATGGCGCTGGCGGCGGCCGCATGGGCGGTGTACGGCGCGCGACGACACCGCCGTGAGGAGCCCGACCGGAGCCGCGCGAACCTCGGCGTCTTCGCGCACCGCCGACGGGAACTCGCGGCCGAGGGAGAAGCCCAGGGCCTGAGCGATGCGGAACGGGCGCACCTCGAGGAAGAACTCATCGCGAACCTGCATGACGAGGCGGCGGACGCGACGGGCGCGTCGACAGCCACGCGTGCCGCTCCGGGGCTCATCCCCGTCGCCGCCGCGGCGCTGTTCGCGGCGGCGGGCAGCGTCGGGCTCTACGCGCTGTGGGGCGAACCGGACGCGCCGCTGCTGGCGCGCACCATGCAGACACTGGAGGATCCCCACGCGTCCGAGGGCAGCCTGGAAGTGCTCCAGGACGCCCTGTTGGCACGCCTCGGGCGCCGCCCTCACGACGGCGCCAGCCTGTTCCACCTGGGCCACCTGCAGATCCGCATGCGGGACTACGAGCGTGCCGCGGAGAACTTCTCGCGTCTGCGCGCCCTCACGCCGGAACCCGAGGTCGATGCCGCGTGGGCGCAGGCGCGCTACCTGGCCGACGGTGGGCGGGTCCTGCCGGAGACCCGTGCGGTCATCGACCGAGTCATGGCGTCCGAGCCGGATCAGCCGATGATGCTCGAGCTGCTGACAATGGACGCCATGCAGCGCGACGCCCCCGCCGAGGCTTCGAGATACCTCGCGCGGCTGCTGGAGGTGACCCCGGCGGGGCCGCGCCGGGACCTGTTCGGCCAGGCCCTTGCCCTGGCCCACGAACGGATGTCGCAGGGCGGGCCGGGCGCCGCGCCGCCGGAGCCGGCGGCGGCCACGACCGGCGGCGTGGAGCTGACCGTGTCGGTCTCGCCGGACCTCGAGGTCTCCGCAGACGCTCCGGTGTTCGTCATCGCCCGCGCAGCGTCGGGAGGCGGGCCGCCGTATGCGGTGCGCCGTCTCACGGTGGCGGAACTGCCCGCGCGGCTCGAGCTGCACGACGGCCACGCGATGGTGCCCGGTCGACACCTGTCCGGACTGGAGACGTTCGAACTGGTGGCGCGGGTTGGCGTCAGCGGTTCGCCCACGCGCACGACCGGGGACTTCGAGAGCGATGCCGTGACGGCGCGTCATGGCGAGGGCCCGGTGGCGCTTCTGATCGGCAAGGGGGTGCCGTGACCGGGGGCGGGAAGCGCGTGCTGGCGGGTATCCCGTCTAACGACTTCACAAAGGTGCATTGCCGGATCGATTCCCTTACACTAGCTCCGGCCCCCTACGGGAGGATGACGCCGCCGCATGCGTCTCACAGGAATCAGGCTGGCCGGATTCAAGACGTTTGTCGATCCAACGAAGGTCAGCTTCCTCGGGAATCGCAGCGCAGTTGTCGGCCCGAACGGGTGCGGCAAGTCGAACATCATCGACGCCGTGCGCTGGGTCATCGGTGAGGGTTCCCCTCGCCGGCTCCGGGGGGAAAGCAGCACCGACGTCATCTTCGAGGGCTCGAGCGCCCGCGAGGCCACCTCCATGGCCTCGGTGGAACTCACTTTCGACAACGCCGACGGCCGCGTCGGCGGACAGTACGCCCGCTTCGGCGAAATCGCCGTGCGGCGGGAAGTGCAGCGGACCGGGCAGTCCTCCTACTTCCTGAACGGCACGCGCTGCCGGCGGCGCGACATCGTCGACGTTTTCCTCGGCACGGGATTCGGATCCCGCGGCTACGCGATCATCGAACAGGGGATGATCAGCGAACTCGTCGCCGCGAAACCGGACGACCTGCGGGCGTTCCTGGAGGAGGCCGCCGGCATCTCGCGCTACAAGGAGCGTCGCCGCGAGACCGAGCGGCGGATGAAGGTCACCCGGGAGAACCTCGAACGGCTCGAGGACATCCGCGCGGAACTTGCGACCCGTCTCGGTCGCCTGCAACGGCAGGCGAAGGCGGCGGCAAGGTATCGTGACCTGAAGGCGGAAAAACGTCTCCGGACTGCGGAGTTGGCCCTGCTCCGGCTACGTGCCGTGGTGGCCGAAGTCGCGGCGACCGATCGCTCCATCACCGAACTCGAAACCGCCCACCAGGAGAGACTGAGCACGGCGCGCCGGCTCGACGCCGCGCTGGACCGGGCGCGGATTGTCCACCAGGAGCGGGCCGACGCGCTGAAGGACCTGGAGGGACATGCCTGGCGGGTGGACGCCGACATCGGGCGCACGCAGGAAACGCGGCGTCACCTGCGCGAACAGGAGGTGAATCTCCGCTCCGATCTCGGCAAGGCCGAACGTCGCGCCGCCGAAACCGAGGCGCAGCTCGCCGGGGACGAAGGCGAGATCGGCCGCATGGAGGCGGCCCTGGCGGACCGGGTTCCGGCGCTCGCGGAGGCGCGCCGCCTGGAGGCGGTCACCGCCACAGAGTTGACCGAGGCCGAACGGGGGCTGTCCGCATGGCAGGCCGGGTGGGACGACTTCAACGCCCGCGCTGCGGAGGGCGAACGCGAACTCTCGTTGGAAGCGGATCGGGCGGACCGTCTCGAGGAAGGCCTCGCGGCGCTGCGAGGGCGTCTGGAAGAACTCGCTTCCGAGCCAAGGGCCCCCGAGACGGACTCCGACACGGATACGCTGGACGCGGCGCTTGTGGCCGCAGAACAGCGCCGCGACGGCGCGGACACGGCCCTCGACGCCTGCGTCCGGGAACTCTCGGCGGTGCGGACAGAACTCGAAACCGGCGCGCGATCCGTGGATGTCGCGCACCGCGAAGCACAGCGGCTGGAAAGCGAAGCGGCGGTGCTCGGCGCGTTGCAGGCGGCGGCCCGGGGCCGCGCCAACGGGGAACCGGGTCACTGGCTGGACGCCCGCGGGTTGCGCGAAGCGCCCCGTCTCGGCGAGGACCTCGTGGTCACGCCCGGTTGGGAAAACGCGGTGGAGGCCGTGCTCGGAGGGTATCTGCAGGCCGTCCGCGTGGACGACACGGCGCGATACGTGAACGAGCTTGACGAGTTGCAGGGAGGCCGCGTCGCCCTGTACGAGGGTGCGCCGCTGCCGTTCCAGGAGCGAACGCTGCCAGCCCTGGCGTCGCTCGTGCGCACCGAAGAAGGGCCGATCGGCACGCTGCTCGCAGGCATCTTCGCGGCGGACTCCCTGGAGACGGCGTTGGCCGCACGGCCAGACCTGGCGCCGGGGGAGAGTGTCGTTACGCGCGACGGCGTGTGGATGGGCTCCGACTGGGTACGCCTTGACCGCGGCGAGGAGGACGCCGTCGGCGTGGTGCGGCGCGGCATCGAGCTCGAGGCCCTCGGCGTCGCCGTAGCCGAAGCACAACAGCGCCTGGCGACGGCGGGAGCGGCGCTCTCGAAGATCCGGGAGCGTGCGGACACGCTCGAGTCGGAGCGCGAACGGTTGCAGGCAGCCTGCCGGGAGTCGGCTGACGCACTCGCCGCGCTGCGGGCCGAGCGTGACGTGCTGCAGGTGCGTATCGACGAGGCTCGGGCCGGCCGACAGCGCGTGGAGCGGGACCGGGCTCGGGCACGGGACGGCATCGCTGCCGACACAGCGCGCCTGGCGGCGGTGCGGAGCCGTAT
>VXNE01000325.1 GCA_009840715.1 Gammaproteobacteria bacterium | reverse complement strand
CGACCGTGACCTGCCGGATGTCCCAGCGGATCTTGTTGGCGACCAGCACGGACTCGTCCTCGCGTGTGTCCGGGCCAGGGACGGTGAGGTCGAGGTCCTCGACGTCGAGGCTCGCGGCCTGCTCCGAACCGATGTCCTGGTCCTGGTAGAAGCCGCTGAGGCGCCAGGCGAAGCGGTCGTTGGGCTCGAAGAGCAGCACGGCCGTCGCGGCGATCCGCTCGTAGCCGTTGACGTCGTCGGTGCCCTCGGCGACGTTGTCGATGAAGCCGCTGCGGTCTTCCCGGATGGCGCCGACGCGCAGGCCCAGGCGGTCCTCCACGAGCGGAATTCCGAAGGCGGCGTCGACGCTGTAGTTGAGGTCCCCGCCGCGGGTGCTCGAGACTTCGCTGCCGAACCGGGTCTCGACCTCGTTCAGGCTGGGGTCCCGGCTGAAGAAGCGGATCGAGCCGCCGACCGACCCCTCGCCGAAGTACGTGGGCTGCGAACCCTTGATCACCTCGACGCGCCCGAGGTCCATGAGCGGGACCTCGGTCTGGTTGATGGTCAGCAGGGTGATGGGCACTTCGTCGAAGAAGATCGTGTTGGCGCTCGGCTGGTTGAAGAAGTCGCCGTTCGCGTTCTGCGAGGAGATGCCCCGGATGTAGGGCAGGTTGCGCCCGGGGCCGCGCGACAGGCTGTCGAGGCCCGGGGTGATCCGGACAATGTCGTCGAAATCGACGACCCCCCTGCGCCGCAGCTCGTCGCCGGTGTAGAGGTTGATGGTCTGCCCGACATCGTCGACCGACTCGTCGCGGAAGCGGGCGGTGACGATGATCTCTTCGAGCAGCCGGCGGTCTTCCGCGGCGGCGGCGCCGGACTCTCCCGCTTCCTGGGCGACCGACGGTTTAGATATCGAGGCAAAGGCGAATACGAACCCCGGAATCAGCGACTTCCCGTGCATGGGTGCGCTCCTCGTTGACAGCCTGGACGGCGTCCTTACTGTGTATGATACTATATATTCTACAGCGCAACCATGAGCGCCGACGCTCCAGGGGAATCGTGATGTCAGAGAAGCTCACCGCGGAACGGATGGACACGCTTATCAGGCAGCCCGACGCCGGCGAGCAGCTCCTGGCGATCGCGCAGCCGAAGACGGTCGAGGACCTCCGGCAGATCATGTCGGTGGTGTCGGAGGTGACCAATGCGGACCTGCCGGAGGTCGGCGCGACGGTCGTCGAGAACGAGCCGGTCGACGCCCACGTCCGCGCCACGATCACGAAGCCCGCGGGCGACGGGCCGTTCCCGGTGCTGTGCTTCTATCACGGCGGCGCCTGGGTGTGCGGCAGCTCCCGGGACTACCGCAAGCTGCACCTGCGCATCGCCGAGCGGGGCATCCTGGTGGTGTCCATCGACTACCGGCTGGCGCCGGAGTTTCCGTTCCCGGCGGGGTTTCTCGACTGCGTGGCGGGCTATCGGTGGACGGTGGACAACTGCCGCCGCTGGGGCGGCGACCCCGCGCGCGTCGCGGTCGGGGGAGACAGCGCCGGGGGCAATCTGGCCGCGGCCGTGGCCGCCGAGCTACACGGCGAGGCGCTTGCGCCGAAGGCCACGGCGCTGATCTACGGCGCCTTCTACTTCGGGGCTATTCCGGAAGGGGAGCCGGGAGGGGATGACGCCAGCGCGGACGTTGAAGACGCCGAGGAGGACGACATTGCCCCGATCGCCTACCTGGGCGATCGCTTCGACGAACTGATTCACGACCCGCGGGTGTCGCCGATACTCGCCGCGGACCGGCTTCCGCCCAGCCATGTCGTCGTGGGATCGGAGGACCCGCTCGTCCGGCACGCCGAGAGCCTGGTCGCCGAACTCGAGACACACGGCGTCCCGCACGAGTACCACGTGGACGCGGACATGCCGCACGGCTACTTCCAGTTCGAGATGCTGCCGCTCTGCCGGCCGGCGATCGACCGGATGTGCGCCTTTCTGAAGCGGGAACTGGCCTGATGCCGCGTGACGCCGTGGAGGTAAGCGCGGAGCCGCCCCGGCGCGTCGCGCGGCTTCGGGACTAGTCGGGGCGCCCCGTGTACCAGTCCCACTGCCGGATGTCGCACTCCCCGAACACGCCCGCGCTGGCATAGGGGCAGTCGTCCAGGAACGCGCGCACCGCGTCGACCGAGGGCGCCTCCGCGACCAGGAGCAGCCCGATCGGGGTCTGCCCATCGGCACCGAGTGTCGGGCCCGCGTGATGCACGACGACGTCCGGGTGCGCCGGATGTTCGCGCACATACGCCCGGAACGTCTCCTGGGTCTCGGCCCGTACCTGCGTGGTCCCGGGCTTGTCCGTGACGAGTGCCACCACGTACATCGCAATGCTCCTCCTTCGAGTCCGCGGCCACGTTAAGCCGCAGCCTCGACCGGTGTCAACGCGCGGCGCTACGCCCCCGTAACGGAGCGCGTTCCCGTGGGTTCCACCCGCACGGTCACGATGTCCGTGTCGTGGTACTGCTGATGGCGGACCGAGGACGCGAGATGACGCAGCAGGCGCAGAGACACCTCCCGTTCGACGACATCGCCGGCGCCGGTCTCGCCCAGCAGCGCGATCCGGTCCTGGAGGTTCTCCTCACCCCGGGCCGCGACGAACTCCAGCGTCGCGCCCCCGTCTTCGCGGCGCGCCACCACCAGCAGCCGCCGCGGCCCCGCGTCCGGCGCGGCTTCGTCCTGGGCCAGGAGCGTCAGCAGGGTCTCCTCGCTCACCGCATCGAGGCGCGCCGCCATCGCTTCGTCCCAGCCGGAACGCTTCGCGAACGCGGCCACGAACTCGCGGATCTCGTGCAGCGCGGAGCGCTCGAACGCCACCTCGACCCTGCGGCTGCGCGGCTTCGTCAGTTCCGTGAACAGCGTCGCGACGATGGCGAGCACGCCGCCGGCGATCATGCCGTTGAGCGGCGTGCCGCCCGTCAGCGCGGCAAAGAATTCGGGGAAGACGACGCCGTTCTCGAAGCCGACGCCGACCCAGAACGCGATGCCCACGATGGCGCCCTTGCGATAGTCCAGTCCGTCCTGAACGATCACCCTTACGCCCACGATGAAGATGGTCGCCATCATGATCGTGATGAACGTCGCGGTGACCGGGCCCGGGATGGCCAGGACCACGGCGAGGGCTTTCGGCAGGAACGCCAGCACGACGAAGACGGCGCCCGACGCGATGCCAATGGTGCGGGCGCCGATCCCGGTGATCTCGACGATCGACGTCCCCGTCGGGCGGATCCCCACCGGCATGGTCCCGCCCAGCGCCGACAGCAGGTTGCCCGCCGAGTCGGTCGCGACCGCCCCCTGGACGGCGCGGAAGTCGACCGCCCGCGGCCGGCCCCAGGACACACGTTGTACCGCCACCGCGCCGCTGATGGTCTGGATCGTGCAGACGACCGTGATGAACAGGAACGCCGGCAGCAGCGCCCAGAACGTGGGCCGAAACTCGAGATCGATGCCGGGCCACGCCGGGTTCGGGAAACCGATCCACGGCGCGGTCGCGATGCGGGCGGTGTCGTAGAACCCGAACGCGGCCGCGACCAGCGACCCCGCGACAATGCCGGCGATCGGCGCCCACAAGCGCAGCGCGCCGCGGGCCTTCAGCGTGATGCCCACGACCACCGCCAGCGTCGTCGCCGCGGCGAGGGGGCCGCCGGCCGGGGGCCCCCCCCCCGCCCCCTTAGTTACGCGGGTGAGTATAAAAAAAAAACAAACCACCGGAACAACAGGACATGACTAAGTGGAGAT
>VXNE01000277.1 GCA_009840715.1 Gammaproteobacteria bacterium | reverse complement strand
GGAATGGGGCTGGTTGATTGTGGGGTTATTGTGGCCGAGGCACTCGGTCGGCCTCCGGTCGTTTTGGGAGTGCGGCGCCAGGTGCTGCATGGTGACCACCACCGACGCCACGGTGCCGTCCTCGCCATGGATCGGCGTGGCGTTGATCAGCACCCGGACACTGCGCCCGTCCGGCACCGAGAGCACGATCTCCTCGGCGCGCACCGTCTCGCTGGCGCTGAGCTGCTGCGCGATCGGGAATTCGCTCAGGCTCACCTCACTGCCGTCGGCGCGCCGCAAGGACATCACCTCGAGGAGTCGCTCGTGCGGACGGTCGGGCGTCTGCAGGCTCTCCCCGATCCGCCGCGCCTCGCGGTTGGACGACACTGCCCGGCCGCTCTTCGCATCGAACACCACGATCCCGACCGGCGACGTCTCTACCAGCGCCTCGAGATCGGCCCTGGCCCGGCGCTCGTCGCGGTGGGTACGCGCGTTCACGATCGCCGACGCGGCCTGGGACGCGAACAGCGTCAGCACTTTCTCGTCCTCGTCGGTGAACGCCTTCCCGTCCGCCTTGTCGGCGAGGAAGAAGCTGCCGACGTCGGTCCCGCGGTGGCGCATCGGCGTGCCCTGGAAGGTGCGGGCGAACGCCGGGGCGGGCTCGATGCCGAGTGCGCGGACGTAGCTCGAGAGGTCGTCGAGCCGCAGCGGTCCCGGCAAGCTGCGGAAATGCTCGAACAGGCGTGCGCTGTGGGGCCAGGTGTAAAGCTCGTGTTGTTCCTCGGAGGTAAAGCCCGAGAACACGAAATCCTGCGGCGTGCCCTGCTCGTCGACGGTGGCGATCACGCCCCACCGGGCGCCGGTGAGCGACTGGGCGCTCTCCATCACCTCTTCGAGAACGGTGTCGAGGTCGAGAGAGGTGTTGATTCGAAGAACGGCGTCGGTGAGCGCTGAACTGCGCTCGCGCGGGGCCCCGTTCTGGCGCTTCGTGTTGTCGGAACGCGTCAAGCTTTCTCCTTCACCGCATCGGCGCGCCGGGCGGTCGGCGTCGTCGGTTTCGCGATCAATCCGGCTGTCGGTAGCGGTTGGATTGTGTTCCCTGGCCGATCTTTACTGAAGTACTACCGAAACACGGCCAATTTGCACACATAATTTACACGAGATTTCGATAATGCTGCCGGGCGTGCAATCGTGGGGGACCCGGTGTGAAACCGGACGAAGCGTTCGAGCGCATTCTTGCGTTGTCGTACCAGCCCGGCCCTCGCCCGGCGCGTGCTCGCGTCCGCCGCGCCTGGAAGACGCGAACCAGCCGAACGGCAGGGCGCGAATTCCATCGCCTGTATTCGGGCCGGCTGCCCGCTCGCCGCCTTCCTCGCGCAGATGCCCGGCGGCGGCACGGTCGACCCTGACATCGGCAAGGCGAAACACCGTCCCGTCGCGCCGCTGCCGCGTGGGAACCACGAAGGGAACCGCAAATGGCTTGCTACGTGATCGCGGACATGAACATCGCGAACCCGGAACAATTTGCGGAGTTCATCGAGGTGACCCCGGCGACGGTCCAGCAATGTGGCGGCAAATATCTGATTCGCGGGGTCAGCTTCGAGGTGGCGCGGGGTGACTGGACGCCCAGCCGCCTGGTCGTGATCGAGTTCGCCGGCACGGACCGGGCAAGGGCGTGGTTCGACTCGCCGGAGTTCGAACGCCCCAGGCAGATCCGGGCCCGCTCCGGCAACTCCAATTTCGTCTTTGTCGAGGGCGCGTAGTTCACGCCAGCGCACTTGTCTCTCACGCCCGATCCCCGTTTCGGGAGCGGCCGGCGGAGACGCGCAATATGAAGGAAGAAGTCCCACGGAAGTGAACCGCAATCAATCCAGTGCCGGCCGAAGCGGCTCCAGGCGGTTCGTTCGGGGTGATCGGGACGTCCCTTCCGGGACGCTGACGCCGCAGCGGACATGCCCTCGTGGGCGTACCGCAACCTGCGAGGGACTGCGGCCCGGCTCCGTGCATCGCAGGTCGGGCCAACGCGATCCCCGACCATGAATCTGATTTCCGAGCTCCGCGCCGACCTGCGCTCGACAAAACTGCTGTCGGCGCTGTCGGTCGGCCTAGTCGTGGGAATCATCGGCTCGGCATACCTGATTTCGGTGGGAGCGCTGGTGTTTTCGGGTCCGCTGGCGCCGTTCCTCTCCCAGGGCACGATCATGGTGGTGTTCGGCGGTTTCGTCGTATGCCTGGTGATCGCCCTGACCAGCGGCTACCGAGGTGCGCTCTCGATGGTGACGGTGCCTTCCGCGATGGTGTTGGTCGCGATCGGCGCCACGATCAGCACGCAGGAAAGTGCCCTCGAGCATTTCATGACCACGGCCATGGTCGTGATTGCCGGTACGGTGGCGACGGGCATCTGCTTTCTGCTGGTGGGACATTTTCGGCTCGCCAAGCTGATCCAGTTCATTCCCTATTCGGTGGCGGGCGGGTTCATTGCCGGAACCGGGGTCATGCTGTGCACGGCAGCCCTGTCGCTGATGGGGGCGACGCTGGAGACGCTCCCCATGCTCCTGGAGCCCGCTTCACTGTGGCGATGGGCCCCGGGCGTGGTCTACGGCCTCGGCCTGTTCCTGGTCACGAAGCGCTGGAAAAGTCATTTCATCCTGCCGGCGAGTCTCCTGTTGGTCGCCGGGCTCTATCACCTGGTCTTTGCCGTCATCGGGCTATCCGGAGATGAGGCCAGGGCGGCGGGCCTGCTGTTCGCCGGCACGGCGACAGGCGGCCTGTGGCCTCCCTTCGAACTCCGCGATCTGGCGCATGTGGACTGGGCCGAGGTGGCGGCACAGGTTCCCAACGTGCTGACGCTGATCGTGGTGACCCTGATCGCCGTGGCGATGCATCTGAGCGGCCTCGAACTGGCCACGAACGTGGAACTGGACTGGAACCGGGAGTTCAGGGCAGCGGGTGGAGCCAGTGCGATCGCCGGCCTGGGCGCCGGCTCGGTCGGAAGCTTGTTGTTCACGTTTTCGATACTCAGCCACAGGTTCGGGGCGGAAACACGGCTGACCGGCGTCATCACCGCCATGGTGGTGGGCTCGGTCGTTCTGCTGGGCGACTCGATCCTGAACCTGGTTCCCCTGTCGCTCGTCGCGGGGTCGTTGCTCTTCCTCGGCCTCGATCTGCTGGACGAGTGGATCGTGAAGAGCCGCAAGCGGTCGCCTTCGGCGGAGTACGCGATTCTCCTGCTGATCGCCGCCACCATCGTGTCGTTCGGCTTCCTCGAGGGCGTGGGCGTCGGCATGGCGGTCACCATGGTGTTCTTCGCCGTCCGCCTCAGCCGCGTGGGGCTGATCGAAGCCGGCTTCACAGGCCGCGAGCAGCACAGCAAGCGCAGCCGTCCCATCCCCGATCGCGCGATCCTGCGGACGGAGGGCGAACGGATACAGGGCTTTCGCCTGCGCGGCTACATGTTCTTCGGCAGCGTGGGCCCCTTGATCGATCGCCTCAAGCAGTCCTGGACGAGCGGCCAGAGGGCGGACTACATCCTGCTGGATTTCGGCGGCGTCTCGGGTTTTGACTTTTCGGCGATCAGCGGACTCTGCCGGTTCGCGCACGCTGCGCGGTCTGCCGGCGTGCAGGTCGTTTTTTGCGCCCTGGCTGAGGAACTCATGAACGGACTGGAGCGCAATCTTCCCGCTTCCGTTTACGACGACCTTCGGTTCGAGCCGAATGCGGACCGCGCCCTGGAGCACTGCGAGGACCATGTCCTCGCGGCGCGGCGGGCGGACCGGCAC
>VXNE01000534.1 GCA_009840715.1 Gammaproteobacteria bacterium | reverse complement strand
ACGACGCGGATCCGCCGCGCCTGCTCACCGGCCTGACCGCCGAAGCAAGTCCGCACGGCGTCGCGCTGGCGTGGACGGTGGACGAACGCCGCGCCGGGCGCATTGCCGGGTTCACGTGCGTCTACCGCACGCCCGGGCACTTGAAGCTGGGCGTCTCGGGCGCGGTGCCGTGCGGCCCCGACGGCAGCCCGCCGGAGGCGCGCGGGCGCACGGTGGCCGGACTGCCAGAGTACGGCGAGTACCTGTTCGAGGTGGTGGCGCAAACGACCGTGCCGGGGATTCCCTGGCCCGGGCGGGCGCTGCACGTGCGCCTCGCGGTGACCGAGGCCCTCGCGGGCCCGCCGGGCGTCGCGGTCACCGGCGCCGGGCCGCTGGTGGCGGACTGCGGTCCGGACGATTCCGCGGCGGGCCGGCCCTGGCGGCTCGACCAGGTCGTCTCCGCCGAGCACCTCAGCCCTCCGCCTGGGCGGGGCTGGGTGGGGGGCGCCATCCGTGCGGCGCGGGGTACGCCTCCGCGCCGGAGCACGCCGTGCCGGGCTGGTCCGACCCCGGCGCGGCCGTCCTCTGGCCGCAGGTGTGGCTCCGGACGGCCTGTCCGCCGCCGGAAAGCCCCGACACCACGCACGACGTGGCGCTGGCGCTGGCCGACGCCGCGGGGGACGGCCGCCGACTTCGGCACGCCGGCTACGGCTGGTGGACCGTGGCGCCGGTGGGGACGTTGCCGGGGCGCGTGGTCGCCGCCAAGGCCGGGCTGGCCTGGGGCGCCCCGGCGGCGGCGCCGACCGCGGCCGGTGCGCGCTGGCGCGGGCGGCTGACCGGCCATCTCTTCTTCGACCGGCGCCGCTGGGCGCTGGCGGGCGACGTGACGCTGGAGTCCGACGCTGCGCCGAACCTGTCCGGGCGCGTCGAGAACGTGGCGCTCGCGCCGCTCGACGCGAAGAGCGTGCGGCCGGCCGCGAGCGCGCGGGGCCAACTGCCGGCGTTCGTCCTGCAGGCCGGGCCGGGCGCGGACGCGGCCTGGTCCGGCGCCGTTCGGATGGCCGCCGCGGCACCCGGGGACGCGCCGGAGGGACTGCCCGACGCCCAAGCGTTCCGGGGCGACTGGCGCGCCACGGGCCACGGCCCCGATGCGGAGGAAGTCGCCGGTCGGCTGCGCCTGTGGACGCCGCTCGCCGCCGGCGCGGACCCGGGGACCGCTTGGCCGGGCCAGGCCGTGCTGGTGGCCGGGTTCGGCGCCGCGCGGACGACGCGGGGACGGCCGTGACGGCGGCGCGTCTTCCGACGATCCTGGCGGCGGCGCTGATCGCGTTCGGCGCGGCGCCGGCGCTGGCGCAGGTGTCGGAGCCGACGCGCCCGGCGGCCTGCGCCGATGCCGCGACGAAGGACACGTGGCTGGCTTCGGTGACGTCGACGGCCGGGACGATTTCGGTGACGTTCGTCGATCCGCTCCCGGCGGCCTCCGGCTCGACCCTCAGACTTCAGGTCTGCAACAGCGCCGGCTCTGGAAACGCCGTGAGTTGGAATCCCACCGAGCTCCCCGCCGCGGGGTCGACGTTCACCGCGACGGCCGCAGGTGCGACGAACACGCCCGTGGCGCCGGGCACCGACTACTGGGTGAGGATCTTCGCCGACTACGGAACGGGGAATTCCGGCTCCTGGCACTACATCCCCACCAAGGCCGCGCTGGTGAGCAACACCGGGCAGAGTGATAGTGGTGCCCGGGGCGTCAATGCGACCTTCGCCCAGGCCCAGGCATTCACAACCGGCGGCCACGCAGCGGGCTACACGCTTACCGACGTCGGCCTGAGTGTGTCGTCGTGGACGAACGTTTCGGTCCTCACCGCGAGCATCTACTCGACGACCAGCGGCGGGGCGCCCGACACCGCGCTCTACGTGCTGACCAACCCGGCCTCGCCGGCCGGCGGCGCGGTCAACGTGTTCGTCGCGCCCGAGAGCGCCACGCTGACCGCGTCGACCACCTACGCGCTGGTGCTGGAGGGGGCGAACTCCGCCGCCAATGTAAACATCCTGGACGACGACGACGAGGACGCCGGCGGGGCGAGCGGCTGGAGCATCGGCGACGAGCGGCACTGGAAGCGGCACGATGTTACTTCCTGGTCCAACAGTGCCCAGTCACTCCAGATCTGGGTCGGGGCGACGGCGAACACGGCCGCGGGCACCGAGCCCGCGATCACCATCGCCGGCGGCTCCGCGGTGACCGAGGGCACGGCGGCGGAGTTCACGGTGACGGCGGACGCGGCGCCGAGCGCCAACCTGACGGTGAACCTGACGGTGTCCGATGCGGCGGGCAGCGACTTCGTGGCGGCCGGGGACGAGGGCGCGAAGACGGTGACGATCATGGCGAACGCCACCAGCGCCACCTACTCGGTGCCGACGCAGGCCGACACGACCGACGAGCCGAACGGCGCCGTGACCGTGGCGCTGGCGACGGGCACGGGCTACACGGTGGGGGCGACGGATCCCGCCGGCGTGACGGTGAACGACGACGACGGGACCGCCGGCGGCGAGGCGCTGGCGACCAACCTGGGCAAAGCCACGAACCAAGTCGTTGGCTTTGGGAGTTTCGACCATGCCCAGGCGTTCACGACGGGGCCGAACCCGGCGGGCTACGCGCTGGACAGTATCGAAGTGAAGTTCAGTGTAACGCCGGACGCGGGTCTGGACGTGAAGGTCCGCCAGGGAACGCACGACGGCACGCTCCTGGCCGCGCTGGCCAATCCGTCGTCGCTGGCGGCGCCCGATCTCGAGTTCAGCGCGCCGGCGGGAACCACGCTCGAGGCCGGCACGACGTACTTTGTGGTTGTTGCCGCGTCGTCGGGGAACATGAGAGTCACGTCCGACGACACGGAAACCGCAGCGTTCGGCTGGTCGATAGCGAACGACAGCGTCCGTTGGACGCCGACAATGTCCTCCAACGACTCCCGCGCGTTGATGATCCGGGTCAAGGGCACGGCGAACACGGCCTCCGGCTCCCTCACCGCCCCGTCGGCCCCGGGCGCGCCGACGGTGTCGAACGGGGGCTCGGCGGCGTTGCGGGTGAGCTGGAGCGCGCCGAGCGACCTCGGTTCGGCGACGTCGATCACGGACTACGACCTGCGCTACTTCGCGGGCACGGCGGACCCGACCGACCCGGCGAACTGGATCGAGGAGGGCGACACGGACGGGCCGCCGGACCCGGGCACCGCCACCTCGGCGCGGATCACGGGGCTGACGGAGGGCCAGGCGTACCGGGTGCAGGTGCGGGCGATGGGCGACCTGGAGAGCGACTGGTCGGCCTCCGCCGGCGCCACGCCGACGAATCGCGCGCCGCGGGTGCTCGAGGTCAAGCCCGGCGGGCCGCACGCCGTCGGCGTGAACGCGTGCCAGGAGAAGAGCAACCTGGCCACCCCGGCGGACTCGATCAGATCGGTTGCGGGTTCGGTGGTCAGCCTACCGTTGAGCAACCGCGGAGTCGGCGACACCGGCGAGTTTCCCGCCCTTTGTTTCCAGAACCCGAGCAGTGTAAACGCGTTCGACGATCCCGACCTCGACACGCTGTCCTACACATGGACCGACGGCAGTCGGCCGGACAACGTGGTCAGCTACGACAACACGCCCGTGGTGAACCAGGAAACACAACGCCTGTTTCACGTGGGCGTCGCGGCGTACAGGGATACGGACCTGGTGCTGGACGTGACGGCCACGGACCCCCGATGCCAGCCTGCCACCGCGCAGAGCCGATACCTTGAACGTATACAAATAATAA
>VXNE01000148.1 GCA_009840715.1 Gammaproteobacteria bacterium | reverse complement strand
AGTAGGTGCCGATCGCGGCCCCGTGGCGGCCCCGGTAGATGCCGTCCGTGTAGAGGCCGAGCGCCGGTTCGGACGCGGCCGTGTACGTCCCGGCATTGATGCCGCGCACGGTGATGAACATGTAGTTGCTCGAGAGGCTGCCGGACACGCCCGCAACGGCCTTCACCAGGTCCTGCGAGTCCTTGATGCCGGTGTTGCGCAACGCTTCGCCCGTGAAGGCCGAGATCGCGATCGGCACCTCCTGGATGGACTCGTCGCGCTTCTGCGCGGAGACGATGATTTCCTCTATGGCCGGGCGGGCGGCGTCGGCGCCGCTGCCGGCCTCCTGGGCCCAGGCTCCCCAGCAGAGCGCTCCCGCCAGCCCCGCGGCGGCGAACGCCTGGATCGTGTGTCGTGGTGCATGCATTTGCCAGCCCCCCTTCGCTCTGTTCGGGAGGGGAGACCAGCGGGGTCTCCCCCACGGGTTCGAAACGGGAGGCAACGAGGGCTCCCGTCTCGACATGGTGCACGATACCACCACGGGCGGGGACGAGCCCCGCCCCTACATGCCAAACCGGTAACTGATGTTCACTCCGGCGGTCCGCGGGCGGGTCGCGTTGATCGCGAGCGGGAAGTCCGCGTCCCAGAAGCGCCCCTGGAGGGTGATCTCGTCGGCGACATTCTCCACGTAGGCCACGACTCTCCAGCGCTCGTCCTGCCAGCCGACCTGGAGGTTGACCGTGCCGCTCGAATCGAGCTTCCCGAACGGGTGATTGTTCAGAGCCGAGTGGAAATCCGACTGCCAGAAGAACTCCAGCGTTCCGAGCCACTCTCCACCCCCGAACGGGTAGTGCGCGTTGAGTGCGCCGGATGCGGTACGCTCGGGACTCCATGGCGGCCAGTTCCCGTCACAGTCCAGGCACGCGGCCGCCGGAATGCCGCGGGATTCCGCATCGAGGTAGCCGAGCGCAAGCTGTACGTCCCAGTACCGGTTGAGCACCCACTGCAACTCGAGTTCCACACCCGAGCCCTCCACCTCTCCGACATTGAGCACCGCGGCCAGTCCCGCGGTCGGGTCGAACACGTCGATCTGCCGATCCTTGTAGTCGTAGGTGAAGGCCGCCACCGCCACGCGCAGGCGATCGTCGAGCAGAGTCCCCTTCGCGCCGACCTCGTACGCCCACACCTCCTCGGCGTCATAGGTGGCGATGCCGGCGCCGGGGGGCGGTAGCAGCGTCAGCGGGTCCCCGTGCTCCGACAGACGATTCGTATCGAACCCCCCGGCCTTGAAGCCCCGGCTGGCCGTGCCATACAGCATCACGTTGTCCCGGACGAAGTAGCGCAGCGCGACCCGCGGCGAGAAATCGTCCCAGGTCTCCCCGCCGGACACGGGGGACGGCGTGTACACGCCAAAAATGAAGCCTCCACCCAGGAACTCGACCTCCCCGTCCCGTTCGTCACTCGTGTAGCGTCCCCCCACGCTCAGGTCGAGGGCATCGGTGAGCTGCCACCTCGTCTCGCCGTACACGGCCCAGCCCTGGTAGTCGCCGTCGATGAGCCCGCGCTCGTCGAAGATGAGCGGAAACGGCAGGCCGAACAGCCAGCCGATGTCTCCCGTGAGGTGGTGCAGGTCGTACAAAATGTCCTCGCTGTAGAAACTCGCGCCGGCAAACCACGAGAGACGGCCGCGGTCGCCGGACAGCACGACCTCCTGGCTGAAGTACTCGCTCTCCTGCTGCGACATCCAGTTGCCGAACTCCACCGGCGACCCGTCCCAGTCCTCCTGGTAGTCGAACTTGTTGGAGTAGAAGCCCGTCAACGACCGAAGGGACATGGACCCGGGCAGGTCGACGTTGACGGTCAGGCTCGTGGCGGCCATCTGGACGCGGTCGTAGTCGCCCGTCGTCCCGTTCGTCGTGAGTTCGTCGCCCCACGCCAGCGAGCCGTCCGGGTTGATGGGTATGTAGATGACGCCGGACTGCTCCCGGTCCTCGTAGGAGACCCGCAGCGTCGCGTCACCCCAGTCGGGCTCGTGGCGCAGGGACAGGCGCGCCGCGCTCACGTCGTAGAAGAGGTGATCCTCGCCCGTCGTCAGGTTGCGCATGTAGCCGTCCTCTTCCTTCTGCAGCGCGGCCACCCGCAGGCCCCAGCGGTCGCCGAGGGGCACGTTCACCATCCCCTCGAGGTTTCGCCGGCCCCGCTCCCCGGCGCCCACCGTGAAGGACGCCCCCGTCCCGGCAAGGTCCGGCTGCGCCGTGATGACGTGGATCGCCCCGGAGGAGGCGTTGCGGCCGAACAGCAGCCCCTGCGGGCCCTTCAGCACCTCGACCCGGTCGAGGTCGAGGTAGGTGCCGATCGCGGCGCCGTGGCGCCCCCGGTAGATGCCGTCCGTGTAGAGGCCGAGCGCCGGTTCGGACCCGGCGGTGTACGTCCCGGCATTGATGCCCCGCATCGTGATGAACATGTAGTTGCCCGACAGGCCCCCGGACACGCCCGGCACGGCCTTCACGAGTCCCTGCGAGTCCTTGATGCCGGTGTTGCGCAGCTCCTCGCCCGTGAAGGCCGAGATCGCGATCGGCACCTCCTGGATGGACTCGTCGCGCTTCTGGGCGGAGACGATGATCTCCTCGACGGCCGGGCGGGCGGCGTCGGCGGCGTCGCCAGCCTCCTGCGCCGAGGCTCCCCAGCAGAGCGCGGCGGCCAATGCCGCAGCCATGGGCGTCCGTGCGCTCGATCCTGTTGCGTTCATGCGCGTCCCCCTCAAACCCGCAGTCGCGCGGGTAGCCTGTCCGCCCCCGCATCCGTTTCCCGATTCCAGCGTCACGCCGGCACGGCCCGGTAACGAGACGACCCTACACTTGCAGAAGATAGGATAGGCGTCTACAAAAGTGCAAACAACCGGCGAATCGACGGCCCCCCTCAGGCGGTGCGTCCGTGGCGCAGGAGCAGGCCCGGCGCCGCGCCGGTGCACTCCCCGTCCTCGAAGGTGACCTCGCCGTTGACGACGGTCAGCCGGTAGCCTTCCGCCTTCTGCGAGAGACGCCAGTCCCCGGCGGGGAAGTCGTACCTCCGCTCGACGGGCCCCAGCGCCAGCGCGTCATAGTCGTACGCCACGATGTCCGCCGGCGCCCCCACGCGCAAGGTACCGCGGTCCACGAAGCCGGCCGCGAGCGCCGGGTACGCGGAGAGTCGCCAATGGGCCTGCTCGAGGTCCATGATGTCGTTGTCGCGGACCAGCAGGGTCAGGAACTCCGTCGGGTAGCAGCCCATCGTCATGAACTTCATGTGGGCGCCGCCGTCCGAGATGCCCGGCAGGGCGAACTTCGAGTTGGCGACCTCACGCATCACCTCGAAGTTGGGCTCGAGTGGCGGTGTACAGAACAGCGTGCGCAGATCGTCCGCCAGGGCCACGTCCAGCATCGCGTCGATGGGATGCTTGTCGAGCTTCTGACCGATCTCACCGACGCTCAAGCCCTCGAACGGCCGGTTCTCGTCGGAGTAGACGTGCGCTACGGTGAAGTTCTCGAGCGACCCGAGTACGGCTCCCGTCACGAAGCTGTCCGCGACGTACGACTCGCGCACGGCCCGGCGCAGCTCCGGGTCGCGCATCTTCCGGGCCCGCTCCCCGACGCTGCCGAGGGTGATCGCGCGCCAGGCCGGGTCGGTGTCGAAGAGGTTCCAGTCCTCCAGCGTGAACTGGAACGAGTCGCGGACGGTGAACGCCTGGGCGAACACGCGGTTTCCCCGCGCGTTGGCCTCTTCGAGCCACTCGATGACCTTCTTGTACAC
>VXNE01000590.1 GCA_009840715.1 Gammaproteobacteria bacterium | reverse complement strand
CCGCCCACCCCGGCTCCGTCCGGGAGCGCGCGTCCCCCACCGCCGCGCCACGACCCCGCAGGGGCCCCAGGCCCCCTCGCGGGCCGCGAGCGCCGCGCGGCGCCGCAACTCGGTCACGGCGGCAACCGCCTGCGTCGCCGCGTCCGTACCCGCCGGCAGCACCTGCACGCGCCCCTCCCCGACCGGATCGAGGCCGGCCCAGGCGCCACCCCCAGGCTCTTTCCCGCGTCCGCGATCCACCACCAGCGGACGGTCCCGCTTCATGCGTTGCCGGGCGCGGCCGATGAACGCGTTCGACGCCGCCACGATGTGCGCCGTCGAACGGTAGTTCTCCGTGAGCCACGCGCGCTCGGCCCCGTAGTCCTCCTCGAACCGCCGGATGTGCTCGACGGATGCGCCGGCGAAGCCATAGATGTTCTGGTCGTCGTCGCCGACGACGAACAGGGTGGGCTTCCGGTCCGGATCCTCGAGCGTGCGCCCCGCGACGGCCGCGATGAGTTCGTACTGGTCCCGGTCCATGTCCTGGTACTCGTCCACCAGGATCCACCGGAACCCAGCGAGAACGCGGTCGCGTTGCTCGTCCGCCTCATCGGGAGCCAACCCGTCGCCACGCAGCAGGGCCGTGGCCTCGCACAGCACGGCGGCGAAGGCGTTTTCCTGGCCGTCCGCTTCTGCGCGCGCGTCCACGCCCGCGAAGCTCGCCCCCACCATGCGCATCGCGAGCGCATGGCAGGTCATCACGGTCACGCGCCGGGCATCGTCGCCGACCAGGTCCGCGAGGCGGCGGCGAATCTCCACGGCCGCGTGGCGGTTGTAGGCGAGCGCGAGAATCCCGCGCGGGTTCTCCCGGCGCACGCGCACGAGCCAGGCGATCCGGTGCACCAGCACGCGCGTCTTGCCGGAACCGGGCCCGGCCAGCACCAGCACGTTGGCCGCGTCGCGCTCGTCCGCGACGATGCGCCGCTGCTCCGGGCTCAGGTCCTCCACGATGGCGCGCCACGCCTCCGGCGTCGTCTGCAGCGTCGTGTCGACCTCGGGCAGCCAGCGTGCGACGAACGCGTCCCGCTCCAGGGCGAAGTAGTCCATGGCGAGCCGCACCGCGTCCGCCATGGCGGACAGTCCCCGCGCGGCGTACTCGGCCATAACGTGAATCTGCAGTCCCTGTTCCCGATAGTGCAGCGCCAGGGGTTCGAAATCCGTGCCTGCGAAGCCTCGCCGGCGGCCTGAACCCGGGCCTCCGGCAAGACGCACGGTCATCGCGGGACGAAACACCGCGAGCCCCTTGTTCAGCCGGATCACCTCCTGCTCGTGCAGCCAGATCAGGGCGCGGTCGCACAGCTTGACGAGGTCGCGATTCTCCGCCCGCAGGGCCAGGTCCTCGGCCAGGGCGGCGCGCAACCTGCCGAACGTCGTCTCCGCCAGGAGGTCCGTTCCCTGCTTGCCCGCTGGCAAGCGTCCGAGGAGGTGTTCGAGCAGGACGCCCGCCGCGGCGCGCCGCAGCTCGGCCGTCTCCTGCAGGGCCGGCCAGCGGCGCAGCAACGTGATCCGGACGGTCTCGCCATCGGTGTTCCGGAGGTCGATGCTGCCTCCGGAACCGCCCTCGGCGCGCTCGTCGCCGCGGCCATCCCGGGAGATGCTCCGCAGGACACGGAGCACGCGGTCGGGTAGCGCATGGGCCATCCCGTCATTCTTGAGGGTCTGGGTAGCGACGCGCCGGTGCAGGAAGGACGACTCGCCCCGCTCGAGGTCCGGCGCCGCTTCGCGCATGTACCCGATCAGGCCGACTTCGAGATCGCGCGCTTCCTGCAGGCGCACCCGCGAAGACCGGGCCACACCCTCGTGCACGAACGCCGTCAGCGCGGTGTCGTCGGTCGCGATCCCGAGTTGCTCGAGATCGTGTAACGCCGCGCGCACCCCCTCCGGCGTGAGCCCCGTGACCCCCATCAGGTGGTCCGTGGAGACGCCTTCGTCCGGGTCCGCCGCCATCAGGGCCGCCACGATGTCGAGGAGCGTCTTGCGCCGCCCTTCCGCCAGGCCGCTCCGGGCCTCGAGCCGGTGGCGGGCTTCGTCCACCGAGGCGACACGCAGGGACGAAGGGAATACCTGGACGTGGTTCTCCTCCCGGGTCAGCAACGCGGCGTCCTCGAGCCACGCGACCGCGGTCTTCACGCGCGTGTCGTCCGTCATGCTGTCGCGCTCGAAGGCGTGCTCGTCGTCCTCGAGCAGGATCTCTCCCGGAGTGGCGACCACCTCTCCGCCGAGGCGGCCCTTGCGGTCGAGGTTGCGCAGCGCCCGCAGGATGCCGTGGATTTCGCGGCGGCTGAGCCGGGAGCGCGCGGACATGCCGAACTGCCGCTCGACATCGTCCGGCGTGTAGAGGAGCACGCAGCGGGCCGCCTCCCGATCGCGGCCGGCGCGGCCCGCCTCCTGCAGGTAGTTCTCGAGGGAACCGGGGATGTCGGCGTGAATGACAAGACGTACATCCGGCTTGTCTATGCCCATGCCGAACGCGTTGGTCGCGGCGATCACCCGCAGCGAGCCCTCGATGAAACGCCGCTGGGTGTCCTTCTTCGTCTCCGGCGGCAGGCCGGCGTGGAAGTGCGCGGCATCGATTTCCTTGCGCGTGAGGTACTCGGCCACCTCTTCGCAGCGGCGGCGGGTGGCGCAGTACACGATGGCGCCGCCCGGCGCGCCCGGCGGCAGCTCCGCCACGAGGAACTCGTAGATGTCGTCGTACTTGTGCGCCGGCTCCGTGGCGGCCACCAGGAACTCGAGGTTCTCGCGCCGGGCGCCGCCGTCGAACACGTCGAACTCGATGTCGAGCCGGTCCCAGAAGTAGTCGCGGATGTCGCGGATCACGTCCGGCTTGGCCGTCGCCGTCAGGCACATGACCGGCGGCGCCGGACCGTCACCCGCGCGCTCCCGGATGAAGCGGCCGACGTAGCGATAGTCCGGCCGGAAGTCGTGGCCCCAGCGCGACAGGCAGTGCGCCTCGTCCAGCACCCAGGCGCCGATTTCGCGCTGGGCGAGCACGGTGCGCAGCGACCGGTTGCGCAACTGTTCCGGCGAAATGAGGACGATCGCCGCGTCCCCGAGCCGCACGCGGTCCAGCGCCTCGGTCCGTTCCGGCATGGACAGCATGCCGTTGACCGTGACGCAGGAGCCGATCCCGCGCGCTTCGAGGCCGGCGACCTGGTCGGCCATCAGCGCGACCAGCGGGGAGATGACCACGGTGAGCGCGCCGGTCTTGTCGTACCGGGACAGCGCGGGGACCTGGTAGCTGAGCGACTTGCCCGCGCCCGTGGGGAGGATGCCGAGCACCGGCCGACCCGCCATCGCAAGCTCGACGATCGCCCGCTGCATGGGCTTGCCATCCGCCGTGGCCGGCTCCGGACGGAAACTGTCGTACCCGAACCAGCGGGTGAGCTCGCGAGACGGATCGTGGCGTTCGCGGCACCAGCCGCAGTCCGGCGCGGTACAGGGCTCGTCCCGCAACCGGCGTACCAGCGCGCCCGCCTCCGGGAACTGGTGGCGGACCCAGGGCGGCATGACGGAGTTGCCGCCGGCGACGGAGAGCCAGGCCATCGCATAGGCGAGCGGCCAGCCTCCGGCGGTGGCCGCGATGCCCTCGCCCACCGCCTCGTCCCGCCGGGTCTCGCACGCCTTGCCCTCGAGCCATCGCCCGATCACCGTCCTTGCCTCATCGTCCGCCGGACGGGAAGCTCTGGAGTTGACCCGCTTTTGTGGACACCCTGAGACTGTGGTCAGGAGGTGTCT
>VXNE01000662.1 GCA_009840715.1 Gammaproteobacteria bacterium | reverse complement strand
CCATGACCCGGGGGCTGACGCTCGGCGGCGGGGTGCGGGTGGCGCGGGCCGTGGGCGTGGGCGACCGGGAACGTGCGGCCGTGCTGACGACGCACGGGCTCCTGCTCGTGCTGATCTTCACGGTGGGCTGCGCGTCGCTCCTCGCCGGCTTTGCCCGGCCCCTGTTCCACCTGCTCGGGGCGCGCGGCGAAGTCCTGGAACTCGTGGTGGCGTACGCGCGCGTGTGGTCCCTCGGTTTTCCGCTGTTCGGACTGTCCATGGCCGGCACGCTGTACATGCGTTCCATCGGCGACCCGGTCTTCCCCGGTTACGTCCTCACCTTGGGGTCCGTGCTCCAGGTCGCCATCGGCCCGTTCCTGATCTTCGGGTGGACCGGCCTGCCGGCGCTCGGCGTGGAGGGCGCGGCGTGGGGGTTCGTGGTGGCGCGTTCGCTGGCCTTTCTGCTGACGGTCTACTGGTTCGTCGTACGGGAGCGCATGCTGCGGCGCTCGCTCAAGGGACTGGTCGCTTCCACGCGGGTCATCCTGCACGTGGGGATTCCGGCCATGGCGACGAACGTCATAGAACCGCTCGCGACCGCCGTGATCACGCGCCTCCTGGCGGGGCTCGGCACCGCAGTGGTCGCCGGCTTCGGGGTCGCCGCACGTATCGAGGCGGTGGTGTTCATGGTGGTCATCGGCATCTCTTCGAGCACCGCGCCACTGGTGGGCCAGAACTGGGGTGCGCGACGCTTCGACCGGGTCAGCCGCGCGCTCGCGATCTGCTACCGGTACTGCCTGGCGTGGGGCGCGATCGCGGCCTGCGTCATGTGGATCGGCGGCTTCACGTTCGTCTCGCTCATCAACGACGAGCCCGGGGTGGTCGCGACGGCGACGACGTACCTCTACATTATCCCGCTGACCATCGGCTTCATCGGCATGACCAACGTCGCCAACGGCGCCTTCAACGCCATGTCGAAGCCGCTGCCGGCGCTGTGCCTGTCCGTACTCCGGCTGTTCGTCTTCTACGTACCGCTGGCGCTGCTCGGCAGCCGCTACTTTGGCTACACCGGGGTGTTCGTGGCGATGGCCTGCACCAACGTGATCGTCGGCCTCTGGGCGCGAACGTGGAATGCCCGGACGATCGCGCGCGAGCGGCGTCGACTGGCGCCCGCCTGAGCGGGCCGCTTCAGCGTTTCAGCGTTGCGCAGCCGCCACCGCTGCCGCCCGCGTCTCGTGGATCGGCACGATGTTGTCGAAGCCGCTGATCCGAAAGACCTCGTCGACCAGCTTCGTGAGCGAGCAGACCGCGAACTGCGCGTGCCGCTCGCGCACCGTCTTGGCGATCAGCAGCACGGCCCGGAGGCCCGCGCTGCTGATGTAGGAAACGTTCTCGAAGTCCAGGATGACGTGGCCGTCGGCGTCCTCGATCGCGCCGGTCGCCGAGTCCTGAAACTCATGGGCGTTCAGGCCGTCTATGCGGCCCGACACCGTCAGTAAGAGCGTTCCACCGTCTCGTTCGGTAGCGATTTCCATGGGTGCCTCCTGCCTACATGTTAGCCCAAGGACGGCCGGGGTTGCATGGCGCGCGTTGCTTCGGCGCGCCCGGTGACGATCCGGCTCATTGCGCGTCCTCCAGACCGTCATCGTCGGGCATCAGGACGAACTCCGGGTAGGCCTCGATGCCGAGTTCGGCCGCGTCCTGGCCGAGCTCCTCGACGGTGGGGGATACCCGGGCGCCCATGATCTTGTTCAGCGCCATCCAAAGCAAGAACGAAAACGCGAACACGAAGACGCCGATGGAGAGGATGCCGACAAGCTGGGTGACGAAGTTCCCGCCCGCGGCGATGCAGACCGCGAGCGTGCCCCAGACGCCGGCGAAGAGGTGTGCGGGCACCGCGCCCACCACGTCGTCCAGCTTGAGGGACTCCATCAGCTTCATGCCGAGGGTGCAGATGATGCCGCCGATAGCGCCGATGACGATGGCCCAGTGGTGGTCCACGATGTCGGGCCCGGCGGTGATCGACACGAGCCCGGCGATGGCGCCGTTCAACACGGCGAGGAGATCGACCCGGCCGAGAATGGCGCGGGACACGCTCACCGCGGCCATCACACCCGCAGCGGCCGCGAGGTTCGTGTTGACCAGCACGTTGCTCATGGCCACGGCGTCCACGGTGCCGGCCAGGGCCAGTTGCGACCCGCCGTTGAACCCGAACCAGCCGAGCCACAGGATGAAGACCCCGAGCGTCACCGCGGGAACGTTGGAAGGTGGCGTCGAGCGGACGGAGCCGTCCGCGCGGAACTTGCCGAGCCGGGGCCCGACCACCATGGCGCCGGCCAGGGCGGCCCAGCCTCCGGTCGAGTGCACGATGGTGGAGCCGGCGAAGTCCTGGAACCCCATCTCGCTCAGCCACCCGCCGCCCCAGGTCCAGGCGCCCACGACCGGATAGATGATGGCGGTCAGCACGGCGGTGAACGCGAAGAAGGACCACAGCTTCACGCGCTCCGCCAGCGTGCCGGAGACGATGGACGCGGCGGTCGCCACGAACACCATCTGGAAGAACCAGTCCGACATCGTGGAGTAGCCCTGGTCGACCACCGCCCCGGCGGCCGCCTCCTCGCCCGAAAGCAGGGAGCGTTCCGCGTCGGACGGGCCGTAGCCGAGCTGCACCGTGCCGATCAGGCTGCCGACATCGGTGTACATGAGGTTGTAGCCGATGAGGTAGTAGGCGAGCCCCGCGATGGAGTACAGGCCGATGTTCTTCAGGCAGATCACCGACGCGTTCTTGGTGCGCACGGACCCCGCTTCGAGCATGGTGAAGCCGGCGCACATCCACATCACCAGCGCGCCCCAGATGAGGAACGAGAAGGTGTTGAGCACGAACTGCGACTCGGCGCTCACCTCCGCGCTGACGGTGGCGGCGCAGAGGACGGCTCCGACGGCGGCTACTGCCGCGGCGCCCCTCGGTATTCGGCGAAACAGCTTCCGGGCGCCGGTTCCCGGTTCGGTTGCCTCAAGGTGCATGGCCCCTCTCCCTGCACGTTGCGATTAGATTCTCTCGCGTGATGGTGTCGTGCCTTCTCTCAGACCCACCCCTGTACCTTCGCCGCCTCCTCGCGCACGATCTCGGGCGCGCCGAGTAACTGGCGGTCCAGGCCGATCCGCTTGAACCAGTAGTGCAGCCCCAGCAGGTCAGTGAACCCCATGCCGCCGTGCACCTCCGTGGCCGTGCGCGCGACGAAACGGCCGACCTCGGCCAGGTGCGCCTTGGCGTGGCACGCCATCAGCCTCGACTCGTCGGGAATCGCCCGCGCGGCGTGGGCGGCGTACCACACGAGCGAGCGACACGGTTCCAGGGCGGAGGCCATTTCCGCGCACAGGTGCTTCACGGCCTGGAACGACCCGATGACCCGGTTGAACTGGCGGCGTTCCTTCGCATACGCGACGGCCTGGTCGAGCATGCTCTGCGCCGCGCCGAGCGTGTCCGCCGCCAGCATCGCGCGGCCGGCGTCTATGGCAGCGAGGAGTGGCGCGCCACTTTCGGTCGAACCCGGCAGCACGTCGGCGGGTGTTGCCTCCAGGCGAACCTCCGACGTGGAGCGCGTGCGGTCGATGGTGGGCAGGCGTTGCACCTCGGTGTCCGCCGCCGGCGTGATGTGCAGTGCTCCGGTGTCGTCCGCGATCAGCAGCATGTCCGCCTCGGCGCCGTCGAGCACGAACATGGCCTTGCCGGACAGCCTTCCGCTATTCGCCGTCACGCCCCCGGACTCCCGGCTGCCGATCTGTTCCGTCACGCCGACCCCGAACACCGT
>VXNE01000685.1 GCA_009840715.1 Gammaproteobacteria bacterium | reverse complement strand
CCCCACGGGAGGGGACAAGCCCCTCCCCTACACGTCGAGCAGCGCTTGTGCGGCCTTGAGGTCGAGCGTTCCTTCGTACAGCGAGGAGCCGGCAATCACTCCGAGCAACGCGTCTTCGCCGAGCCCGAGTGCTTTCAGGCGACGGATGTCGTCCAGGTCGCGGACGCCGCCCGAGGCGATGACGGGCACGCCGCCAGCGGCCGCCACGGCGGCGGTCGCCTCGGTGTTCACGCCAGTGAGCATGCCGTCGCGCTCGATGTCGGTGAACACGATGGCGAAGAGCGGCAGGTCCGCGACGCTGGCGGCGAACTCCACCGCGCCGGTCTCGCTGGTCTCGTCCCAGCCGGCCGTCGCCGCGCGTCCCGCCCGAGCGTCCAGACCCAGGATTACGCGCCCCGGGAAGCGCTCCGCCATGCGGGCCAGGAACGGGGGATCCTCGATTGCCCGCGTCCCCACGATCACCTGGCTGACACCGGCGTCGAGGTAGCGTTTGATCGATTCGGCGGTTCGCACGCCGCCGCCCACTTGCACGGGGACGTCCCCCGCGGCGGCCGCGATGCGCTCGACCACGTGTCCGTGCACCCGTGCACCGGCGAAGGCCCCGTCGAGGTCGACGACGTGGATGCGCCGGGCGCCGCGGCTCTTCCACCGCTCGACCATGGCGACGGGATCGTCCCCGTACACCGATGCCGAGTCCTGGATGCCTTGCTTGAGCTGGACGCAGCGGCCGCCCTGGATGTCGATCGCCGGAATGACGATCAAAGCGTGCCCTTGGTACTCGGCAACGCCTCGCTACGGGGATCGCGCGTCACGGCCATGCGCAGGGCGCGGCCGAAGGCCTTGAATACCGTCTCGGCCTGGTGGTGCGCGTTGGCGCCTTTCAGGTTGTCGACGTGCAGCGTGACCTGCGCGTGGTTCACGAACCCCTGGAAGAACTCGTGCAGCAGGTCCACGTCGAACTCGCCCACACGCGGACGCACGAAATCCACCGCCCACGTCAGCCCTGGCCGGCCGGAGAAGTCGAGCACGACCCGCGACAGCGCTTCGTCGAGGGGGACGTAGGCGTGGCCGTAGCGGGTGATGCCCTTCTTGTCCCCGATCGCCTGCGCCGTGGCCTGGCCCAGCGCAATGCCGACATCCTCGACGGTGTGGTGCGCGTCGACGTGCAGGTCGCCCTCGGCTTCGACCTTGAGGTCCACCAGCCCGTGCCGGGCCACCTGGTCGAGCATGTGCTCGAGAAAGGGCAGCCCGGTATCGCACTGCGAAGCGCCGGACCCGTCGAGATCGATCTCGACGTGGATCTTCGTCTCGAGCGTGTCGCGCGAAATGGAGGCGGAACGGTTCACGCGGCGATTATACCGGGGCGGTAGCCGCGCCCGTGCGTGAGTCGGCGGTGCGTCAGGTCGCGCCGACGGACTCCCTGGCGGCATCGAACAAGGCGGTCACGTCCACCGAGAAGCCGGGTAGCAGTACCGACGTGGCCGTGTCCCCATCCCCGAAAACGCCGTGCTCCGTATAGGCCTCATTCGCCAGGGTGAGAACGGTCAGCGTCCGGGCGGGCGGGTCCACGATCCAGTACTCGGGAATGCGACCCTCCGCATAATCGGCCCGCTTCTGGACCCAGTCCCGTTTCTCGCCATCCGGGCTGACGACTTCGAGCACGAGGTCTGCGCCGAGCCAGAAGCGGTTCTGGGCCTCGTGCCGGTCGCACAGGAGCAGGAGGTCGGGCTCGCGGAACTTGTTCTCGCGTACGCGCAGGCGCAGGCCAGAGAAGACGACCACTCCTCCGCGCGGACGAACCCAAGCCACGAAGGCTTCGTAGAGAAGACCGAGGATGAGCTGGTGCGCTAGCGTAGGCATCGGCAACAGTTCGATGTGTCCATCCGTGAACTCGATCCGGCCTTCCGCGCGGTCCGTCAACCACAGGTAATCCGCCTCGGTCCAGCAGCCCTGCCGCGGCGCCGCGTCGCAGACGAGCGCATCCAGCGCCTCCTGCGAGGCGTGGCAGGTGTCCTTTGCCGGGAGAACCGCTTTCACTGCCGTCTCCGAAGGGGATCCCGTGAATCCCTGAGGGCTCAGTATAGCTTTGGCAAGCGCGATGGCTGTCCGCCAACGGCCCGACGTTGTGTGCGACATCGGCCCGATCCGCGCCTCATCGCAGGTGACACGCCACCTCGTGCCCCGGTTCGACTTCCCGCAACGCCGGGTCCTCGCGCCGGCACCGCTCGACCGCATACGGGCAGCGCGTGTGGAAGTGGCAGCCCGAGGGCCGGTCGATCGGGCTCGGGACGTCGCCGCGCACAATGCGCCGGCGGCGGACACGCCGGGGATCGGGCACCGGCACTGCGTCGAGCAGGCTCTCGGTGTAGGGGTGCAGCGGGTTCGCGAACAGCTCCCGCTTGTCGGCGAACTCGACGATGCGCCCCAGGTACATCACCGCCACCCGGTGGCTGATGTGCTCGACGACCGCGAGGTCGTGGGCGATGAAGAGATAGGAGAGCCCGTACTCCGCCTGCAGGTCCATCAGCAGGTTGATGACCTGTGCCTGGATCGAGACATCCAGGGCGGACACCGGTTCGTCGCAGACGATCAGGCTCGGCTGCAGCGAGAGCGCCCGGGCGATGCCCAGGCGTTGCCGCTGGCCGCCCGAGAACTCGTGGGGATAGTTCGCAATCTGGTCGCGCCGGAGGCCGACCCGCGCGAACAGTTCCGCCACCCTTTCGTTGCGTTCGGCGCGGCTCGACACGCCATGCACGCCGAGCAGTTCGCCCGCGATGTCACCGGCCGTCATGCGCGGATCGAGCGACGAGTACGGGTCCTGGAAGATGATCTGCATGCGGCGGCGGTAGGGCCGCAGCGCGCGGCTCTCAAGGTGGGTGATGTCGTCGCCGAGGAGGCGGATCGTGCCCTCGGTGGGCTTCAGCAGCCGCAGCACCGTGCGGCCGACGGTGGACTTCCCGCAGCCGCTCTCTCCCACGAGACCGAGCGTCTCCCGCGCCCCGATGGTGAAGCTGACGCCATCCACCGCATGGACTACGCCGGCCGGCGGGCCGAGCAGCCGGCGCGGCGACACGAAGTACTTGCGGAGTCCCTCGACTTCGAGGACTGGACCCGCGTCCGTCACGACCCCGCCTCCAGCGCCGCGTCGGCGTGCCAGCATGCGGCCCAATGGCCCGGCCGCTGTTCCTCGAACGCCGGGCGGGAACTCGCACAACGCGCGTCTGCGAGGGGGCAGCGCGGCGCGAAGGCGCACCCTTCGGGGAGTCCCGTGAGCTTCGGCACGACGCCCCGGATCTCCGCCAGCCGCCGCTCGCCGGCCGGGCCGTCGCGCAACGCATCGAGCGTCGGCACGGAAGCGAGCAGGCCGCGCGTGTAGGGATGCCGCGGAGCGTCGAAGAGCGTCGTGACGTCGGTCTCCTCCACCTTGCGGCCCGCGTACATCACGACCACCCGGTGCGCGGTCTCCGCGATCACCCCGAGGTCGTGCGTGATCAGGATGACGGCCGTGCCGAGCCGCCCCTGCAGCTCGCGGATGAGGTCCAGCACCTGCGCCTGGATCGTGACGTCGAGGGCCGTGGTCGGTTCGTCCGCGATGAGCACCTTCGGTTCGCAGGACAGCGCCATCGCGATCATCGCGCGCTGTCGCATGCCCCCGGACAACTGGTGCGGATACTCGCGCGCCCGCCGCGCCGCTTCCGGGATGCCCACGAGGTCCAGCATCTCGACCGCGCGCCGCATCGCATGCGGCCGTGTTCCGCCGTCGTGACGCCGCACCGTCTCCGCGATCTGGTAG
>VXNE01000450.1 GCA_009840715.1 Gammaproteobacteria bacterium | reverse complement strand
GGCCTCCTAGGGTGGGGCGCGGCGGCCCGGTTTGGACCGGCGGGGGCGGCCCCCTTCCGCCAACCTCGACTCGGCCAACGGGATCATGGGGGAGAAGCGTCCTGCTGCGGCCTGCGCCACGGCCCGCTCTAACGCCACGGGGTCAAGATAGCCCGGCGCCGAAAGGCGGCGGGACCTGACTGTTGGCAAAAGGTTGGCGGGGCATCGGCCTGATCGATCCGGCCGACGTGCCGGGGCGTCTCGCGACCGCCACGCGCTCGCGCTCAGCGTAGCGGATTGTCGGCCATGGCCGGGTACAAGCCTGCCAAGTTGGGTGGCGGCAACTCCGTCTTGGCCCCCCGCCAGGGCGCTCCTACCAGAACAGGAACCGCTTGCGCTTCAGCGAGTTACGGCAGGAGGAGAGCTGCCGGTCGTAACGGGCCGCGTTTGCCGCCACGCGGTCGGCGGCGCCCTGCAGCCACGCGTTGCGCTTCCACCTGCCGCTGCGGTAGCCGGACAGGCCCTCGTGGTAGGACAGGTAGAGTCGCTTCGCGTCGTGCCGCGAGATGCCGAGGTGGCGATGCGCGCGGTCGAGGTACCAGCCGACGAAGTCGATGGCGTCGCCGAAGTCGTTGCGGTCGGCGCCGCGCCGGCCGGTCGCGCGCTGGTAGTCGGACCAGGTCTCGTTCGTCGCCTGGGCGAAACCGTAGGCGCTCGACGGACGCCTCCACGGGATGACGAACAGCAGCTTCGTTCGCGGCGGGCGCGCGTTGTGCACGAAGCTCGACTCCTTGTAGGTGAACGCCATCATCACCGGGATCGATACCTTCCAGCGCTTCTCGGCTTTCAGCGCCCCGCGGTACCAGCCGGGCTTCTCGCGGAAGATGGAGCACACGTCGCCCGGGTTGGACGGCGTCGACGCGCACCCGGCCGTCAGACCCACCGCGGCGAGGACCACAGCCGCCAGGACCGAGGTGTACCTACGATTCCCCATCGCCCCCTCCATCGTCCGCTTCGTAACGTCTGAGCGTCTCAAGGAGCCCGTCTTCGTCCACGACGGGCACTTCCAGTTGCTGCGCCTGCTCGAGCTTGCTCCCGGCGCCCGGGCCCGCCACCAAGCGCGTGGTCCGCGCGGAAACGGAGCCGGCCACCTTCGCGCCCAGGGCGACCAGCCGTGCCTTGGCCTCGTTGCGCGTCATCGCGTCGAGCGTCCCGGTGATGACCCAGGTCTCGCCCGCGAGGGGCGTGGCCACGCGTCGCTCAGGCTCGGGCCAGTGCACGCCCAGCGCGACGAGGTCGTCCACGACGCCGCCGTTGTGTGCATCCGCGAAGAAGTCGTGGACGCGCGCGGCGACCACCGGTCCGACATCTGCGACCTCCGCGAGCGACTCCGGCGGCGCATCGCGCAAGTCCCCGAGGTCGCCGAAGTGGCTCGCGAGGCTCTCCGCAGTCGTCTCGCCCACCTCGCGGATACCGAGCGCGTAGATGAACCGGGCCAGCGTCGTGCTCTTACTCACCTCCACGGCGTTGATGAGATTGTCCGCCGACTTCTGCCCCATGCGCTCGAGGGACTCCACCTGCTCCCGCGTCAGCCGGTAGAAGTCCGAGGGGTCCCGGACGACGTCCTTCGCCACGAGCTGGTCGACCAGCTTCTCTCCCATGCCCTCGATGTCCATGGCGAGCCGCGAGGCGAAGTGCCGGAGGCGTTCCCGGCGCTGGGCCGGGCAGGTCAGACCCGCTGGACACCGGGCGACCACCTCCCCCTCGGGCCGCTCGATGCCGGCGCCGCACGCGGGACAGTGCTCGGGCATGGCGATGTGTGCCATCGCGTCCACATCGGCGGGCCGCCTGGACTCGATGACCTTCATCACCTGCGGGATGACGTCGCCCGCCCGGTGCACGAGCACGGTGTCGCCGACGCGGAGGTCGAGCCGCGCCACCTCGTCCATGTTGTGCAGCGTGGCGTTGGAGACGGTCACGCCCCCCACGAACACGGGTTCGAGCTTGGCCACCGGCGTGATCGCACCGGTGCGCCCCACCTGGAAGTCGACCCCCTGGAGGACCGTGGTAGCTTCCTCCGACGGGTACTTGAAGGCAATCGCCCACCGCGGCTTGCGGGTCACGCTGCCGAGGGCGTCCTGCAGGGCGAAGTCGTTCACCTTGACGACCACGCCGTCGATCTCGTAGTCGAGTCCGTCGCGATCCTCGAGCAACGCGCGGAAGTAGTCGAAACACTGTGCGAGGCCCGTCGCGCGCGCCGCCCGCGGATTGATGCGCAGGCCCCACTCCCGGAACGCCTCGAGGACGGACCAGTGCGTCGCCGGCTGCCACCCTCCGCGGAGACCCGCGCTGTAGCAGAACAGGGACAGGGGCCGACTCGCGGTGAGCTTCGGGTCAAGCTGACGCAGGCTTCCCGCCGCAGCGTTACGGGGATTGACCAGCGTCCGTTCGCCCGCCGCAGCCGCGGCCTCGTTGAACGCCCGAAAACCGGCGATGGGCATGTAGATCTCGCCCCGCACCTCGAGCCGCGCCGGATACCCGCCACCGAGCAACCTGAGCGGCACGGCGGACACGGTACGCGCGTTGGCGGTGATGTCTTCGCCGGTCTGCCCGTCACCCCGCGTCGCCCCGCGCACGAGCACGCCGTCCTCGTAGATGAGGCTGACCGCGACCCCGTCTATCTTGGGCTCGCAGGTGAACTCGAAATCGCCCTCGTAGTCCACACGCGAGCGGCAGCGCCCCTCCCACTCCGCGAACTCGTCTTCCGACAAGCACTTGTCGAGAGACAGCATGGGCAGTTCGTGTGCGACGCTGTCGAACGCCGGCAGGGGCTCCGCTCCGACGCGCTGCGTCGGCGAGTCCGCGGCGACGAACTCCGGGTACCGTTCCTCGAGCGCGACGAGCCGGTCGAACAGCGCGTCGTACTCGCTGTCCGCGAGTTCCGGATCGTCGAGAACGTGATAGCGATGCAGGTGGTAGCGGATGCGCTCGCGTTCATCCATGCGCCGCGCGCATCGACATCCTTTTGCGCGAAAACTCCGCCATGCGCTGCTTGAAGTGCGAGAGCGTCTGACCGGTCAGCACCGACATGTTCTCGTCCTTCAGGTCGCCGCCGAGGGACTTGCCGATGTCCCGGGCCACGCCGAGCATGTCGTCGAGTACCTCCCCGGGCTGGTCCGGACCGGGCAGACGGAAGAACAGCGACACCCCCGGGGTTTCCAGGGACGCCATGTCCGACAGGTCGAAGATGCCTGGCTCCACGGCGTTCGCGACGGAGAACCGGACCCCGCCGTTCACGGGATCCAGCCGATGGAAGATGTTCATGTCGCGGAACTTGAGCGCGTTGCGCATGAAGACCTCGAACAGGTCCGCGCCGTTGAACGCGTCTCCGTTGCGCGCCAGGACGTTGATGACGAAGATCTCCTCGCCCTGGCCATCGACCTGGTCGCCGTTCCGCGGACCGTCGCGCCAGCGCGACGTACGTTGCCTTGCCGCGCGGTCGCGACCGTTCGCGCCGGGTACGACACCGTCACCGCCCGCGTCCGCCGCGTCTACGCTACGAGGCGAATCCGGTCGCACCGGTTCAGGTTCTTCCACGTCCGACCGGTCCGCAAGCGGGTCCGGTTCGACCGGCCCCGAGTCCGCCGCGTCGACCGTGGCCGGAGCAATACCGGGACCGGGCGCGCGCAACGGCCCCGCGCCGGCGGCGGCCACCGCGGGGGTCGCTTCGAGCACGCCAAGCGTCTCCGTCTCGCCCAGCGCGAGGGCCGCCTCCGGGGCGGCGCCCACCGGGGCAACGCTCTCGGCCACGTCGG
>VXNE01000514.1 GCA_009840715.1 Gammaproteobacteria bacterium | reverse complement strand
CGCCCACCGCGGCGTGTTCCTCTCCTTCCAGTTTCCGGTCGAGATTCCCGGCGTCAGCAACATGGTGTTCCTGAAGGCGGCCCTCGACAGCCAGAACGCGGCCGCCGGGGAGGCGGAACTGTCCGCGATCGATTTCATGCGGCGCGCGCGCGCCGCCGCGGCCCGCCTCGACCTGAACCCGGAGTTCCTGAAGCGCGGCGTGAACGAGGGGTTCTCCGGCGGGGAGAAGAAGCGCAACGAGATCCTGCAGATGCTGCTGCTCGAACCCGCCCTCGCCGTCCTGGACGAGACCGACTCCGGCCTAGACATCGATGCCCTGCGGGTGGTGGCCGCCGGCGTCAACGCGTTCGCGTCCCCCGACAACGCCGTCGTCCTCGTCACGCATTACCAGCGCCTGCTCGACCACATCGTCCCCGACTACGTCCACGTGCTGGTGGACGGCCGCATCGCGCGCACCGGCGACAAGGCGCTCGCGCTCGAACTTGAATCGAACGGCTACGGGTGGCTGGCTCGTGACTCCGGCTGAAACACTCGCGGAGCGGACTCACGCGCAACGCGTGGAGTACGCCCCCTGGCTCGACCGCGGAACCAGCCGGCGGGCCCTCGCCGAGCACGGTCTACCCGAGCCGCGCTGCGAGGCGTGGCGTTACTCCAACCCAAACCGCTGGTACAAGGCGCAGCAACGGGTCGCTCCCTCGGCCGGCGATATGCCGAAGGCCGTCGGTGCGCGGCTCGTGGACTTCGGCGCGGCAGACGACGATGCCCGGGCACTGATCCGGGAGCACCTGCACACTGCCACAGACCGCGCGAAGCACCCCCTCGCCACCGTCAACGATATCGCGATGCAGCTCGGCCTGCTCGTTCACGTACCGGTCTCCGACACGCCCGCCGAGATCGAGTTCGGCGAACTCGGCGGAGGGATCGAGCGCATCCTGGTCGTGGTCGAGCCGAACGCATCCGCGACCGTCGTCGAGCGTGCCGCCACGCCGATGCACCGCGTCGTGGAGTGCGTCCTCGGCGAAGGCGCGCGCGTCGATCACGTCCGCCTGCAGCCGCCGTCGGAATCGGTGGAGTACCACCTGGTGGCGGCCCGGCTCGGCACGGCATCCCGCTACCGCCTGGCGCAGTACAGCCAGGGCGCCACGCTGCGGCGCAACGACCTGCACGTGGCCGTCGCCGGCCGCGGCGCCGAGGTGGAGGTCCATTGCGGCTACCGGCTCGCCGCCAGCACGCACCTCGACACCCAGGTCGGCGTCGAGCACGAGGAGACCGACGGCATCAGCCGGCAGACGGCGCGCGGCGTCGTGGGCGAGCGCGCCAGGGCCGTGCTCAACGGCCGCATCCACGTCGCGCCCGGGGCGCAACGTACGGATGCCGCGCTCACCACCAAGAGCCTCCTGCTCGCATCGACGGCCCAAGTAAACGCCAAGCCCGAGCTCACGATCTACGCGGACGACGTCCGGTGCGCGCACGGCGCGACCGTCGGGGAACTCGACGCCGACGCCCTCTTCTACCTGCGCTCGCGGGGCGTGGCGGAAAGCGCCGCCCGCGAACTCCTGATCGGCGGATTCCTTGCGGAGGCCGTTTCCGACCTCGCCGGAGACCATGCCCGGACGCTGCTCGCGATCGCCTGATGAATGACTTCCGGGACATCGCCGCGTGCCGCGCGGATTTCCCGCTGATCCAGGGCCGGGACGATGTCGTCTACCTCGACAACGCGGCTACGACACAGAAGCCGCGGACCGTGCTGGACGCGGTGCGCGCGTACTACGAAACCACCAACGCCAATGTCCACCGCGGCGTCCACCAGCTCTCGGACGCCGCGACCGACGCGTTCGAGGGCGCACGCGGGCGGGTCGCGCGCCGCATCAACGCGGCAAGGCCTAGCGAGATCGTCTGGACCCGGGGCACGACGGAGGCCATCAACCTGGTCGCCCAGTCCTACGCCGGTTCGGTGCTGCGCCCGGGCGACCGCGTGCTCGTCACCGAACTCGAGCATCACTCCAACATCGTCCCGTGGCAGATGGCCTGCGAGCGGGCCGGAGCGACGCTCGTCGCGGCGGCCGTGACGCCCGAGGGCACGCTCGACGTCGAGGACTTCGAGGCCCGGCTAGGCCGCGGAGACGTCCGCATCGCCGCCTTCGGACACGTGTCCAATGCGCTCGGGACCGTGCATCCCGTCGCGGACCTCGTCGCGATGGCGCGTGCCGCCGGGGCCGTCACGGTCGTCGACGGCGCCCAGGCCATGGCGCACTACGCGGTGGACGTGCGCGCCCTCGACTGCGACTTCTACGCCTTTTCGGGCCACAAGATGTACGCACCGACCGGCATCGGCGTGCTGTACGGCAGGGAGGCGCTCCTCGAAGCCATGCCGCCCTGGCAGGGGGGTGGAGAAATGATCGAGGAGGTCCGTATCGAGGCGACCACGTATGCCGGGCTGCCGTTCAAGTTCGAGGCAGGGACGCCCAACATCGCGGGCGCGATCGGGCTAGCCGCCGCCATCGACTACCTCGAGACTCCGGACTCCGGCGCCGTTACCGCCCACGAAGGCGAACTGCTCCACCGCGCAACCGCCGGGCTCCAGCAGATCGAAGGCGTACGGATCGTGGGAACAGCCGCCGACAAGGGCCCGCTGGTGTCCTTCCTGATGGACGGCGCCCACCCGCACGACGTCGGAACGCTCCTGGACCGGCAGGGCATCGCGGTGCGGACGGGGCATCACTGCGCCATGCCGCTGATGCAGCGCCTCGGCATCTCGGGCACGGTGCGCGCGTCCTTCGCGCTGTATAATTCGACGGAGGATGTCGAGCGGCTCGTCGCTGGCGTCCACAAGGCCCGGTCCTTCCTGTGAGCCGGGCCCGAGAGTCCAACGAAATGCAAACGCACCAGTACGATCCCGAGAGCATCAGCATCACCCCGGCGGCCCTGGCGCACGTGCGCCGGCAGCTTCGCCAGGAAGGCGCCGCGGCGCTCGTCCTCGCCGTCACCGAGAGCGGCTGCAACGGCTACATGTACGAACTCGCCTTCGCAGACACCGAACTGCCCGACAGCCGTTCCTTCCGCTTCGGCACCGACGTGCGGGTCGAGGTGGCCGAGGACCACTGGCCACTGGTTCGCGGGACGGAGATCGACTACGTCGTCGAAGGACTCAACTCGGCGTTGAAGTTCAACAACCCCAACGCGGACGCCATGTGCGGCTGCGGCGAGAGTTTCTCGATCCGGGACTGACCCGGGCCCCAGCGGTCGACTCATGGAACGTCGCCTGGTCCCCATCGCCCGCCCGGTCAGCGCCCGGCTGGTTCCCACCGGCACGCCGATCGACATCGAGGCGGGCAAGTTCGTGACCCTGACCCAGGCCCTCGGCGGCACGTACACCGTCGTCGTGGACGGCAACATGGCGCGCATCGAGAGCGAGGATGCCGACGCCCTCGGTTTCGAGCCGGAGACCCTCGAGTTCGAGCCCCCGGCCGACGGCGCGCCGAGCTTCGCGCAGGTACGCCAGGCGCTCGCCTCGGTCCACGATCCCGAGATCCCGGTGAACATCGTCGATCTCGGGCTCGTCTACGGATGCGAACTCGAGGGGGACACCGTACATATCGAGATGACCCTCACGGCGCCGGGCTGCGGCATGGGCCCGGTCCTCGTGGACGACGTGAAGCGCCGCATCGGCCGCGTCCCCTTCGTCTCCGACGTGGTGGTCGACCTGGTGTTCGATCCGCCCTGGTCGCGCGACATGATGACCGAGGAAGCGCAGCTCTCCCTCGGGCTTTTCTGAGGTCCCGATGGCCGACCCGGCCCGCAGCGCCGCTTCGCACGCCGATCTCGACGAGATCCGGGAG
>VXNE01000141.1 GCA_009840715.1 Gammaproteobacteria bacterium | reverse complement strand
GCAACCCCTCGCCGCGGCGCAGCACGTCCAGCGCCACGTCGTTCGCCGCCAGCACGCGCCCGCCGCGGTCCAGGTGCACCACGCCGATGCCGCCGTGGTCCAGCAGGCCCGCCAGGCCAGCGCCGAGCGCCTCGGCCGCGGCCAGCGCCTGACGGGTCAGGACCGTCCGGTGGATGTGCGGCAGCAGCCGCTCGACCAGCCGGAGTTGCCCGGACTCCCAGCCGCTGCCGCCGACCGGGTCGGCGCAACCCCAGATGACGCGCAGGCCGTCCGGCCCGTCGAAACGCACCAGCAAACCCTCACGGCTACCCATGCGCCGCAGGCCTTCGTTGTACACCGGTGACGTCTTCCGTTCGTCCTCGGTGTAGAGGTCGGGGACGTGGACCAGTTCGCCGTGGGGACGCCGCCTGAGGCGGGGAATCCCCTCGTCGTGCGGGAGGTAGACGTTGAAATACTCGCGCGCCAGATCCTCGCGGCCGTGGCCGCGCTGGAGGATGCGGGCGAAATGCAGGCGCACGTCGTCGCCGAAGCCTTCGCCTACGGTCAGGGTGCTCCCGGCGGTGCCGACAGCCTCCTCGATCAGCGCCGTCGCGTCGGGCCAGCGGGCGTCGTCGAGCGCGGCGCAATGCAGCAGGCCGAGAATGCGGCCGAAGGCGTCGGGCGGATCCATGGCGGGGTTCCACGGCGACCGTTGCCGCCATGCTACGCAGCCGGGGGACGGCCGAATACTCCCATTTGGGAGGTCTGACCACTCCGAGGTTTTTTCGCCGTACGTTCTTTCGCCGTACGAAGGGCCACCGGGCCCGTGGCTGCGCGCGCCGCCGCGGCGCTGTCCGCGATCCCCCGGCGCTCGCCTCGATCCGGACGGTGATTCACGGACAGGGATTCACTGTCCCGGCGATGGCGCCCCGGTTTGCGGGACGGCGCCGACCGCGGATGCCGCCAACCGTGTGCAAGTCTCCGTTTTCTACGCCTTCCGAGGCGCTCGGTAGTCGGACCAAACTGGCTTCGGGACGGTTGGGGACGCGCGGACCACGAGTTCTCCGTCATTGCCCCGCCGTTCGGCTCGCGTCGGATCCGGAGCAACCCAGATCCTCGTAGAGGTTCCCCGGCCCGTTCTCGAGCCGTCGCTGATCCTCGGGATCCAGCGCATGGAAGAAGTCGAGCCCGCTGCGGCGCTCCACCTCGCTCACGCTCACCCGCTTGTCCGCATCGCAGTGCGAGGCGTTTCTCGGTGTGTCCTGGCCGAACGCGAACGCCGCCACGCGGATGCCGCCGCGGTCGTCGGTCGCAACGATCTTCCAGTATCCGCTGGGCACCACATGCGCCTCGTCGGCTCCCGGCAGCACACCCATGTTGCGCTCGTACAGGGGTCCGGTCGTGACGTGCACTCCCGCGCCGCCCCGGCTCCTTGCGAGGCTGCGCACGGCGTCCTCCAGCCGCCTCCACGCGCCCTGGTTGAGCGCACTCCGTTGCGGGGTGATGTTCGACAGGTAGTTCGTGGTCTCCCACGCGTCAGTGCCCGTGAAGCTGGCGAGCGGCGCCTGGTGGCCGCGGTCCGTCCCCAGTTCCGCGTTGGCGTCGCGGTAGTCGTCCGGCTCAAGGGTTTCGGCACCGCCCAGCGCCGGGTCCGTCCTCCAGCGGCGCTGCGCCGTCGGCCCGATGGAGTCCGCCGTTACCCGGTACCCCACCCAGTCGGCGAGTTTCGTGGTGTCGTTGGAACTGAGCACGTAGATCTCGCGGACCACCACGTCGTTGGTCCGCGGCGCGCCCGCCGGACAGCCGTACGGGCATAGGGATGAGTGCAGTTCTTCGGCCGACGCGGCCGTCGCCAGCATCCAGAAAACCGCCGCCAGGGCGGTCCTGACGGTACCCACAACTCCTCGACCAAACCGGCAGCCAGTATCGCAGATCGTGCGCCACGCCAAACCATCCTGCATGGCACCGGCAGCCGGACTGTTCGCCTTGTTGTTCGCTTCCATGGGTCCGGCGGCTCAGTACAGGCGTATCTTGGCCAGCGAGTGGCTGAGCGGCACGGCCCGGTCGGGCTCTGCCGACGACGGCAGTTGCTGCTCCCCGTACAGCTTGAACCACGCCGCGCCGCTCCCGGGGTCGACGCTGACCAGCGCGTACGCACTCTGGGTGAAGAGCGCCAGGCGCGTGAAGCGGTGACCCTCCGTAGTCTCCCCGCTGTCCGCGGCGCCGGCCCTCAGCACCCAGGACTGCGGACGCGAAAGCCCGTAGGTGATGGCGCTCGACGTCAGCTGGTGGATGCGGTTGCCGCGCCCGTCCTCGATCTCGAACACCGCCGACACGTGGACGTCGCCGCTCAGCACGCACACCCGGCAACCGCGGGACGCCGCGTCGAACAGCGACTCCATCAGCGCCATGCGCTCGACCGTGTGCAGCTCATGCTCCCACGAGTCCCGCAGGTCGTCGCCGAGGCTGCCGAGCAGCTCGTCCGCCGCCACCAGGGCCGCCCGCGTGTGCAGCACGGGCACAGCCGAGACCACGAACAGGAACGGCGTCGCCGCCGGATCCTGCGCGCGCGCCCACGCCGCGAAGCGGTCGAACTGCGCGCGCCCGAGAATGCGGTAGTCGTCCCGCGCGAGGTCGCGCTGGCCGCGCCCGTCGAGTACGTAGAACGCGCAGCCCCCGCGCCGGAAGGAGTAGTCGAGCGCGTCGCCGTCCGTCGGGGGGTTGTGGCTGTGCTGGTACTCGACGTAGACCTGCCGCGCCGCGTCGAACATGCGGCGCATCAGTTCCCTGCCGTCCTCCGCGTCGAGACCGCGCTCCGCGAGGTCCGGCAGCAGCTGCCCCAGACCGTCCTGCGCGGCGCCCTCCCCCAGGTAGTGCGATCCCCAGCCGTCCCCGATCTCGTGGTCGTCCCAGACCATATAGGTGGGGAAGCTGTCGAACACCTTCTGGATGCCCTCGAACCCCCAGTAGCCCCGGTACACGTCCCGGTACCAGCTGCGCATGGCCTCCTCGTCGGGCAGCAGCGCCCCGTCTTCCTTGCGCATCGTCCGATTGAGGTGCCGCCAGATGTCGAGCGTCTCGACGCCGTCGCTGTAGCACTGGTCCCCGCCGGCGATCACGAGGTCCACCGCGTCCCGGTGCCGCTCGAGCGTCGCACCGAGGAAGTCCCACATGTCGACGTTCGACACTTCCGTGCGTTTCCGGAACAGGCCGTTCACCGCATAGGGCATGTTGCAGGAGAACAGGGCGAACTGGAACGACCGCCGCTCGTCCTCCGGCGGCGGCGTGCGGAACGCCCGCAACCGGTTGTGCCCCAGCACCACGCGTCGTTCGTCGCGGTCGTACAGGACGTATCCGTAGCGCGTGTCCGGCGCCAAGCCCGCGACGTCGACCACGCAGGTTGTGTCGGCGTCGTAGTCGTCGACCTGGAAGTCCTCCCGGCGCACGGTTCCGACCAGGGACTCGAGATCGCTCGGGAACAGCGGCGCAGCACCAAGCGCGCCCCGCAGCGCACCGTCTTCGACGTCCGGCCCGGCGGCGTCGCCGCCCCGCCCGAACAGCAGAACCGAAAACGCCCCCGGCCGCCCCGTGCGCAGCCACAGGCGCACGCTGCGCTCGGTCGCGTGCCCGACGATGGCCGCCACCTTGAGGCGCCTGTTCGGCCAGGGCCGATCCGCCTTGAACACGAACGAGTCGGTGAACCGGTTCAGATCCCGCATGCGAGCGCCCCCTCAGTCCTCGCCGGCGCGCGCGCCCGGGCGCCCCCCCCCCGGCCGCGGCCTGCGGGTGGCGCTCGGCGGTCGGGGGCCCAGCTGTAACAGAAACGCGCCCGGGCGGTCTGTTTTTAACAAATCACAGCCC